>CAZFNE010000146.1:0-7963 GCA_964520335.1 uncultured Methanosarcinales archaeon
GTATCAATTGCAAGAGCAAGAGTAGGACAAATCCCAAAAGCACAGGTTCTTGCACCTTTTAAGCCTACTTCTTCCTGAACGGTACCCACAGCATAAATAGTTGCGTCGGTTTTATGTTTTGAGAGCCGCTTCATAATTTCTATAAGGATTACAAGACCTGCCCTGTCATCAAAGGCTTTAGAGGTGACTTTTCCATTTGCAAGGGATATAAATTCCCTGTCTATGGAAGCTTCAGTGCCTATCTCAACCCCAAGGGTTTCAGCGTCTTCTTTGTCTTTTGCCCCAATATCAATAAACATGTCTTCCATTTTCACAGGCTTTTTCCTGTCCTCTTCTTTCATAACATGAGGCGGCTTTGAGCCTATAACTCCAGGAATGGGACCTTTTCTGCCATGAACTACAACTCTCTGGTTAAGGAGGGTTTGATCAAACCAGCCTCCTATCCCTACAAAACGGAGAAAACCATTTTCGTCAATATACCTGACCATCAGCCCTATTTCGTCCATATGAGCAGCTAGCATTATAACAGGTCCCTGTCCATTTTTCACAGCTATAAGGTTCCCCATGGTATCTTTTCTTAGCGTATCCACATAAGGCTCAAGTTCCATTTCAAGAAGTTCCCGAACATTTTCTTCGGAACCTGAGATTCCATGAGCGTTAGTAAATTTCTCAAGTAGATTTTTAATTTCTTTAAAATTTAGGCTTTTTTCCATTCTCGATATCTCCAGTATGAAGTCAATTCAAAGTTTGCGCTGATTTTAATAAGAAGATATTATATAATTATCTATGTATGAGTATTCTATTCTGGATCAAGATTTAGCGCTTCATCCAGATATCTCAGTTTTAGCATTTGATTTGGATAAACTCTTAGTTTTTCGATTAATTCCATGCCTTATTAATAATTATTATACTGTTTACTAATTAAGATGAACTTATTGGTCAGGTCTTTGGTTGCATCCTCTGGGTTTCCCCCAGAGTACAAAGAGGGATTTTCGAAAGCTGGTACGACAGAAACATTCAAATGCCTTCAGAGTTATTGAGGTCTCAGGTGAAAATCATATGACTGCAGAATTACCTCCTCAAATTCAGAACCAGATAGCACAGCTTCAGCAAATACAGCAGCAGATCCAGGCGCTGACCATGCAGAAGTCTCAGATTGAAGCTATGCAAAAAGAGTCAAAAATGGCTCTTGACGAGTTAGAAAAACTAGCTGAAGATGCAGTAGTCTACAGAAGTGTAGGGGAACTGGTAATAAAAACAAGCAAAGAGGAGTCAATTACAAAATTAAAAGACCGGGAAGAGACCCTTTCTCTCAGGCTCCAGTCTATTTCCAGGCAGGAAGAAAGGCTAACCTCACGCTTTAAACAACTTCAGGAGCAGATCCAGCAGGCATTAGGCCCGAAAGCACAATAATTTTATTTTTGATATTCATATAATAGGATTAAGAACAATACTTACAGCCCTATTGGAAATTAGATTGAATTATAAAATTCCTGAACTCTCTTTCAGGAATTGATGCCTACAAAACGACAGCCTGAGCGAACAATGCAAGTTGACGAAGCGGAGTTTTTTAACCGGCTCCTTGACTATCGAAACATTTTATATTTGTGCCACCGGAATGCAGATCCGGACGCGATTAGCAGTGCTTTTGCCCTTTCGGAGGCAATTGGAGGTACTGTAGGGCTTGTGGACGGCTGTAACAGGGTGGCTTCTGTTCTGATAGAAAGGCTTGGAATAGAAGTAGTAGACAGACCAAACCCTGCAGACTACGGGTTTGTTGTAGTAGTTGATACTTCAACAAAAGCCCAATTAAATGACATCGAACTCACAAATTATTGTGTAATTGATCACCACACAACTACTGCTCTGACGGAAAATGCCCAGTTCTATTTACACAGGAACAGTACCTCAACTGTAGAGATAGTTTATGATATTTTAAAAGTAATGGGGGCCCCTATTAATAGAAGAATAGGAATTGGGATGCTTACAGGAATCGTAACAGATACAGGGCATTTCAAACATGCTTCCGTAAACACATTCAAAACAGTAGCAAACATTATAGAAGCCAGCGGTGTAGAATACGGCGAAGTACTGGACCTTATGGCTGCTACTCCTCAGGACATTTCTATGCGTATAGCTATCCTTAAAGCAGCAAGCCGTGTTGAACTTGACAGGGTCCAGGATATGCTCATTGCATCCTCACATGTAAGTTCCTTTGGTGGCTCGGCTTCTTCTATGCTCATAAACATTGGAGCAGACATAGCCTTTGTTGGAACTACCAAAGGAGATAGTGTCAGGATAAGTGCAAGGGCCAAACGCGATGCTGTAAATGCAGGAGTTAATCTCGGTCAGCTCATGGAAGACATCAGTAACGAATACAATGGTACTGGCGGAGGCCACTCGGGAGCTGCCGGAATTGATGTAATTGCCGATATGAATGAAGTCCTGAAAGAATGTAGAGAAAGGACAAAAAAAATCCTTGAGGCTTCCTTAGGGGCAAGTTCAAGAGATATTTCAATTGAGGACGAAATTGAAGAGCCAGCAGAGGAGTAATTCCTAAATAGGGAAATTAATGAGATAATAACCCAACCGAAATTTTTAATTTAGGTTCTGGACTTTTCACAAATTTCGAATTTCTTGTTTTTAATTAGTAGCTTTCTGTTCTCTATTTTTACCCTTTTTCTTTGCATAGTCTCGCAATTTACCCTTATTTAGAAACTATTTAGAAAAATTTTATATGGCCTTGATTTTCCGTAAATGACCTGTTTTTTTAGAGTTTTACTTGAAGATCAGATAGCCCATTAAAAAGTTTGTTAGGATCATAAATATTAAGAATCACTAGTTATAGTCTCTTTTATATAAGAAATCAGCTTAATTTTAGGAGAGATTATATTACGCGAGATTATAAATCTGTTAGAGGTATGTTTATCAACAATAATGAACTTTTATCAACACTACTGAACTGGAAGTTCAGAATGATTTTATAGAATTAGTCCAGAATTGTATAAAAATGTATATAAAGAAATCATGTCCTTAAGAGGCATGAAATGAGGAATAGATATAAAATAACTAAAAATAAAGGCACAAGCCTCACAAAATAAAAAATACCGAGTGTGAAAAAATGCCAGAATACTGGGATCCTGAAATAGAAACAATGCCTGTAGAAGATTTGAAAAAGCTCCAGGAAGAAAAACTGAAACAGCTTATACATTACGTGTATGAGAACTCTCCATTTTATAAAGAAAGGTTTGACGAGCAAGGTGTCAGGCCAGAAGATATCAAAACTCTTGAAGATATTAGGAAGTTACCTTTTACATTTAAACAGGATCTCAGAGATACCTATCCTACAGGCATGTTTTGCGTCCCAAACTCAAAACTTGTACGCTTCCACGCTTCTTCAGGGACAACAGGAAAACCAACAGTAGTAGGGTACACTCATAAAGATATTGATGAATGGGCTGAATCTCTTGCAAGAGCTTTCACGTCCGTAGGGGTGGGAAAAGAGGATATCCTGCAGGTAAGCTACGGATATGGGCTTTTTACAGGAGGTCTCGGGGCCCATTATGGAAGCGAAAAATTAGGCGCAACTGTTCTTCCTACAAGTTCGGGAAACACTGAACGCCAGCTTGAATTAATGAAAGACCTTGGTACGACAGCAATAGCCTGTACTCCTTCTTATTTCCTTTATATGATCGAAATTGCACGAAAAGAAGGTATCAGTATCAGGGAGGATACTAAACTTAAACTGGGACTTTTCGGAGCAGAACCCTGGTCTGAGGAATTAAAGAGAAGGATAGAGAATGAATCCGGTATTAAAGCCTATGATATTTATGGAACTTCAGAATTGAGCGGGCCTCTTTTCACAGAATGCTCAGAGCAGTCCGGAATTCATGTCTGGGCAGATAAGTTTCTTGTAGAGATTCTGAATCCGGAGACCGGAGAACCCGTCCCGGATGGAGAAAGTGGGGAACTTGTAATTACAACTCTTACTAAAGAAGCCCTCCCATTAATTCGCTACAGAGTAAAGGATCTTACCCGAAAAATTTCCGAACCGTGCAAATGCGGAAGAACCCACCCAAGAATTACACGTATCAGTGGACGTTCCGATGATATGATTATAGTCCGCGGAATTAATGTCTTCCCAGGACAGGTAGAATCGGTCCTTATGAATATCCCTGAAGTTGGAAATCATTTCATGATTATAGTTGACAGGATTGGGCCTCTTGATTCCATGACTGTGCAAATAGAAATGCATGAATCTGCCTTCAGTGATCGAATGTCCGATATGATGAACCTTAAGAAAAAGATCGCAGGAGCACTGAAAAGCGTATTGAATCTTGCAGTTGAGGTTGAACTCGTAGAACATGGTTATTTACCTCGCTCTGAAGGAAAATCAAAGAAAGTTATTGACAAGCGAAAAATCTGAAGCTTTGAGTAACAATTAGATAAGTAATAAAGATAGATAATATAGAGAGAAAAATCTTGCAGAAATCTCCTGCAAGTTTTATTTTTAGCTCGAAACCTTTTATACTCCCTACATAGAATTAAAACATAGAATCTAGTAAATTCAAATTACAGACTCTGAGGCCAAAACATTACATAATAGCTCACGCGTAATTTTGGTTTTCTCCAGGGATGTAACTATCCAGAATGTATTAAGATAATGAAACTAAGGGATGTAAGATATGGTTGCTGGAATAGAAGATAAAATCATTAAGCAGATTTCCCTTTTTGCGGAAAACAAGCCTGGCAGACTTGCGAATATAGCAAATAAATTGAAAGAAGCAGGTGTAAATATCAGGGCGTTCACTATTGCTGAATCAGGAGATTTCGGAATAATCCGCATGGTTGTGGACAAATCAGATTATGCTCACAGTGTGCTCCACGATGCAGGATTTACGGTTTCGGAAACGAATGTGCTGGGAATAGAAATGGATGATGTTCCCGGTAGTATGTCTCGTATTGCAGACGTCTTTGGAAAAGCAAATATTAACCTTGATTATGCTTATGCCTTTGTTACAAGAGATCAGAAAGCGCTTTTAATTGTTAGGGTTAGCAATATTGAAAAAGCAGTGGAAAAACTTGAAGAAGAAGGTATTAAGCTAATTAATATGAAAGAACTTGAAAAGATCTGATTTTTAATTTGAAGTTGATTTCTGGAAAAAAGAACCCTTAGAAGACGTTCCGGCATCCTGTTAGAGATATCAGGTATCCTGGAACCTTTCTTTTACATACTCTGGTTTTACGAACACTATTACAGTGATATTTCAGAGATTTATGGGATAGGAGTTTACTGAAATAGAACTATTTTTATAAGAAATTAAAGATAAAAATACCATTAAATTTAAAAGGGGTTTCCAGGATTTTTATTTATAGTGCCTGCACAGGACAGACGCACACAATGGACATAAAAAAATGGATAAATAAACAAAATTCTTGCTTGAAAAAAATCTGCTGGTTTGAAGAGAATGGATGAAAATATAGTTAATTTACAGGAAGAAAACCCTAAAAACAAACTTGGGGGAGCTCATACAACAATTATTGGGGGAAGGTCTGGAAAACGGCTAGTAAAATTCGTAAGCCAGCATCCTGAGATTAAGAAGGTAATTCCATCCGTAATTTCAGTAAAAGGCGTTGCAGGGGGAAGTCTTACTGGAAAAGTTCTGCGTTCTGATGCGAGAGGGAATTTAAGGCTCCTCCTTTCTGAAGGCAGAAGTTTTCAGGAAATCAGATTGGTAACAACAGTTGGGACTGCAGCAGAGGGGGATAGAATTATGAATGAGCTTAATAAAATTATAGAATCCGTCCTCTAAGATATTCTAAGGAGAGATTACCGCTTGCCATTTATAGGAATTGACCACGGGACTACTGCAATGCGTTTCGCTTTAATTGAAGGAAAGAAAGTTCTGACTTTTGAACTTGAAAGGGCTGAAGCAGCTTCGATGTCAGAAAACGAGATTCTTATAGCGATAGAAAAGAACTTTGGAATAGAGCGTGAATCGATTAAACTTATTGCTTTAACATATTCAATGGGAGACGGTTTTTGTACAATTAAAGATGCAAGAACCCTAAAAGATAGAGGGCTCAAGAGTATTGAAGGGGCAGGAAAAAAAACAGGAGGGGGAACAAGAGTATTTGATGCAATCTGCTTCTCAGGAATTCCTGCAATAGCAATCCCAGGCCTGCATACGGAAAGCAAAGTAGATCCGAGAATGAAGGTCTTTTCGCATCTTACAAGCCCTGAAAAACTGGGAATTGCTTACCACATTCGATGCCTCGGTTATGAGGATTTTATAGTTTCGGATATAAGCTCAAATACCGTCACTGTTGCAGTTGCTAAAGGCAAGGTAATTGGTGCAATCGATGCTTGCATCTTTGCTCCGGGAATCCACCATGGCCCTCTTGATTTGCAGGCGATTCGAAATGTAGACAGTGGAGCTCAGACAGCAAACCAGGCTTTTATAGAGGCAGGAACCCTTAAAATGACTCCTTATAAAGATAGGGAGGAATTACTCGCAGCAGCTAAAGAAGGCGAAACTAGGGCTTTGCTTGCCCTTGATACTATTGCTTTATTTGCAGCAATGGAAATAGCTGCAATGCAGGTTTTACTCAAAGATTACGGGATAACCGGAAAAATCTTTCTTGCAGGTTCTGTTGGCGAACTTGACTATATGAAGGAAAGAATCAGCAAGCATCTTGAAGAAGAATGTATTTGCATCGGCAAATGGCATGCTGCAATCGGATGCGCAGAAATAGCAAGAGATGTTTTTGAAGGAAAAAAAGAAATCTTAGGGGTAGAAGTCGATTAACCGTAAGTTAAGGGAGATTACAATTATCCTATTAACTTAATTTTCTTTTAAAATAATAATAAAGTTTTTAAAGGGAATTAAAGACTTTAGCATAACAAAATATTGTTTATAATTTATTAAATCTGGTTCAACCAGATATAATTTCATTTAATTTCATTTTAAAACCACAACAAGTGGTGTGAATTCTTTCCTATTTCAGGTCTTTTCTGCTGTGGTTTCATCGTATAAGTCGTCCCGATAATCGTCAAAATCAGAAGTATTAAGTTTTTCTTTATCGATCGTTCCTCCCCCTATCTCTTTACCGTCTTCATCATAGCTGCTCATTCTGTTCTTTTTCATGAGAATAACATAGTCGGCAGAATTCTTGAGCGCTGTAGAGAAGCCGGGTTCGACCCCGAAAATAATTGTTTCTTTGCCGTGCTCATTTGCTTTATTAAGGAGCGGCTTGAAATCAGCATCTCTGGTTACAATTGCAAGGGTATCAATATTAGGGTTATAAACTAGCTCCATGCCTTCAACTGCAAGGCGCACATCAACATCACTGGAGCAGATAATAGGCTCAAGCCCATGATTTTCAATAGCTTCCACAAGCTTATCCGAAGCATATTGGTTGAGAAAAACACGGCCAATCTTAATATTTCCATAGTCTTTCAGGACGTCCCTTATCTCTTCAAGATTTACATCAAATTCCTTTCTTAAGATATTTGGACCGTCAACTAAAAGCCCTATTTTTCTCCTGCCAATTTCTTTTTTCGAACGGAGATATTTTGAAATGGAATCGATTCCAGTTTTTACAGGTTTCATTATTAGTGTCCTCTGTAATCTTACAGTCTCACGAAACCTTCACTCTCATATAAATATTTTTATGCCCCTCATGACCATATAGCATTAATCTGAAAAGGGAAAGAAATTTACCCTAGATTTCCAGGGGCGGCCCCGGAATTAAAGTACATAGCGGCAATTTGAGTTTACAGTTCCGGATTTCTGACCTTTAGATCCTGATACCGCGGTATGAATACAATCCTATAATAACTAATATCTACTTTTCTGTAGTAAAACATTTGCATATTCAGGCAATTTCAGGTTGTGAGCGTTATTATTATATAAATGCTTACTTAAAGTCCCCTAATCTTTCGTTTTGAGAATAGGGAAAT
>CAZFNE010000147.1:0-7952 GCA_964520335.1 uncultured Methanosarcinales archaeon
GCATTTCCTGTATCTGCCTCATGTTGGCTATCATCTTTTTCTTTCCTTCAATTGCTCCCTCCATATGCTTTATTTTCTGCTCCATCCAGTGGATTTTCATGTCCATTTGCATTATCATAATTTTCTTTTTCTGGTCTTCAGTTAGGTTTTCTAAGAATTCGTTTTCCGAGCAACAGCACATTTCAGAATGTTCCGAGGACATTTCATGACACATGTTTAACTTCTCCTTTTATTTATGGTAGAGTCTCCTAAAACCCATTTTATTCTAAACATAAGTTTCAGATTGCTTCATGGTCAGAAACTTAATTGGTCGTTCAAAATACGAGATTCAAATAATCAAATATTGAATTTTAGAATGAGATCCCCATATAATAAAACGGTGGAAACTATATTAAAGTTCTCGCAAGCTATTTATTTATGCCTAGGAGCTCTTTTGAAGCCTGTACGTACAAGATTTTAATGCCAATAAAGTGCTATGTAAGCTTCTGGGATATGTGGAAGGACGGTGCGGCACGTCTATCCCTCATTTCCACACACCTAAAACCACGTACTAAGGCCAGGGCTATCGCTTGGGATAAAAGGACTCCAGGAGTGAAGGACTTGCCTTAGTATCCAGCGCAAAATAACTTAAGTACACATTTACACTGTGAGCCTATCCTAAACTAACCTTATATTACATTAATAAGACTTTCTAGATGATTTTTTCACATCCGAAAATCGGTTAATTATTTCTAGTTCAATGCTTGGAGACTTAATTCTGAGTTCTGGGATGAGCTCTGTACTTAACTATTTTCATACGCAGCTCCAACGATATTGTTCCAATTTAAAATAGATTAATTTGATAATGTAATAGTAAGATTGCCAAAAATTGTTTCTACCGTGTGCAATGTCTCAATATATAGTTCTCCAGGATCATTGCCTTTTGAAAGAGCAGCAATAAAAGCAAGGATTAAAATTAATGATAAAGATACCGTGAGTATGTCTAGTGGACCAATTTTTACATATCCTTTGGGAAGATCGATTTCTGCTTTAAATATTTTTCTCTCATTAAACTCCTTTTGTCTAGCTCGAATATCATACCAACGACGAATAAAATAAATGAGATATACTATTAATACAATAATTGATGGTATTAACCACATAGAATTTTTTGTAATAGTTGACAATATTACAAAAAAGAATGTCAATAATATTACAGCTATAATTATATACGCATTACTTAATTTTACTTTGTCCATCCATACACCCCAACTAGTTATCTTCTAACATTAAATAGACAAAGATTAATATTCAGTCAATAAGATATATTTTTATGCTTTGGTTGATTTCTTAGAGGCTGTCTTAAAATTAAACAATACCTTACTCAGAATATTAGCTAGTACCCAAACAATTAACCGAATTCCTTATCTCAGTTGCCTATAGCTGAACTCTAATTATCCCTATCACTAAAGAGAGAAGAAACGTATTTTTTAAAAATAGGAATGGCTGTCTCAGGGATTAGAGACAGCCATCTTGAGAAAGCTCTACGGGAGGTATCGTCGAGGTGTTTTCCCGCAAGGTAGTTTGAATTGTTTGGTGATAGTATGTCTGCAAGCTTAAGAAAGACAATTAATAATTTCGTCGGCTCGTATATAAAGGGTATTGATGTGGTTTTTCAATAAAATAATGGTGCAGTTCCATATTATGAATTGCTGTTTTTATGATTAATTTTCCAGTGCTGGAAATGCTTACCTTTCGTGTATAAAGGTATGGTGCGCCACTAAAAGTGTTTTGGAAATAACATCAACTAACTAATAGTGCAAGACCAAATTATCTAGCGAGTTTTTTAATCATCTTTCCTTCAAAACTGCGGTAAGTATGTTCAACATTCTGCAATGCGCTTTCTAAAAGTTCTCTATTTTCACTGGTTGCAAAAATTACTTGTTGATTATACTCTTTTGCTTTCGATACTCGTTTAAGCAATTCATAATAACTAATTTCAGAAGCATCTTGCTGTCTAGGTTCATCGAAAATTAATAAACCCAGATGATTAGTTTCAAATTCACGTGAAAGTTCAAGTAAGCTATTTAAATACGCCCATATTGTTCTAATGTGGTCGCTAGCGGACACATCAAAAGTTAAATTAAATCCTTCTAAAGTAGGCTTGTAAGTATCAGGAGATATTTCGATGTCCTTTCTGAAACTACTAAACCCATATGCTTCAAGCTGCTCATTGAACAAACTCTCTAATCTCTTAATCTTATTAAGATCTGATTTTGATAAAGTATCTTTTGGAAGGAGCTTTTTTCGTTCTAATATGGATTTCCAATCAGATGCAAGATTGTAGAATTTATCAGTGCATAATTCGAATTGTTCTAAAACACTACTTTCAAGGCGTATTCTCTGATCTAATAAAATTCTTTCACGTAAGAAAGAAATCGAAGGACTTCTTTCGCTTGAAGTTAAAGTTTGCTTTAGCGCACGTATATTCGAACGAATATCATTTACTTCATTTTTTAAATAAAGTAAATGATTTTCTTTTATATTAACAACCTTGGAAGCATTTTCTTTCATTTTAATAAATATTTCCTTTTGACTCTCGATGAACTTAATGTTTTCATCAATAGACATAGGTTTTTCCAATGACTCCTCTGTAAGTAGGTAGTCTACAATTTTCTGGTGACATACCGGGCAGGCATCGGATGTGGTCACTAAATCTTCTTCAGACCCATATTTTCGAATCTTTAAAATGTCTTTGTTTCGGCGTAGATCTTCTTCGAGTGCACTCAAACGAATTATTATGGCTTGAAGTTGAGACTTTTCTACATTTATTTCCTCGAAAAGTGTCCTTAACGCAACTTCTTTTTCTTCCAACAAACTTCGAGCTTGTTCAAGTTCATTTATCAAATGTGGTGCAGCCTGTTGTACTGTAGGTATTTCTTCTGCGTTTAATTGTGACAAATGTATTTTATCTTCTTTAATTGCTCTATTAATCGGAAGTGGCTTTTCATCCCTGTACACTTCAATAGAGGGTGATACAATTGGCGGCCAATCTGCTACAGGAGTGACGGGGAGCGAATGTATAGTTCCATATATAGGCGCTACTAGACTTTCACAAGTTGAAACTTGTGATTTCCACTCGTTTCTTAATTTATTCTCTTCTTCCATCAATTTCTGTTTTTTAATGGACATTTCATAAGCTTCCAGCCCAGCAAGAAATTCAATTGATCGCTTTTCGACTTCCTTGATACGATAAAATGTAGGCGTATTTGATTGTATACCACCCCAACCTCTTTTTTGTTCCACAATTAATAAAGGAAAAATGCATTCCATATATAGAGGAACTTCTTTTCCATCGTATGTTGTTACCAATGGAAGATCCCATCCTAAAAAAGACGCGAGGTATGTATGAAATCCTTTGTTATGTGTTGCTGATCCCGGATCTTTAGCATAAAAATCCTGTTTTTGATATTCTCCATTTGGATTTGAAAGAGCAGGCCCCTCCCACACAGAAACTAAACGTGTATCCAGTTCACCTTTTACAGCTCTTTTAATAGTTAATCTCTCATCTTTTTCATTGCTAATTTCCAAGAAAACATCGGATTCGAGTACAGATATTTCTTCTCCATTATCTTCAAAAAAGGAAGTCATTACAGGTGGAAGAGGAACTTCTTTTTTGGGAGACAACATTTTTTCTAATCCAAGAGCATAAATTATTGATTGAATGCAGGTCGATTTACCAGAGGTATTATCTGCCCTTATTACTACAAGACCATCTTCAAATGGAATCTCTACTCCATATGGACCTTTGTTTGTATTTATATGAAGTAAGAGTTGTCTAAGGCGCAGACTCATTATCAATTCTCCCAATTAAGCAAAACACTAATGTCTTTTTCCTTTACATATGGCTTTATATTTATCAGAAATTCTCGTTCTTTTTCAAAGCAACCAGCAAGACTATCTATTTTCTTTGCTGTTTCAGCTCCTTTAGCAGTTAATTTTATCCCACTAGGTGTGCCATATTCCATTTCTACTAATTTATAACCCTTTGCAAGATCAATTGCTCGAATTATTCCGGGTTCAAAACGGATAATCATACTATATAATTGAGTTTTGTTGAGCAAATAATCGAGTAAGACTTCACGATTATCAGCTGATCTGATTGCCCAGTTAATCACATGTAGTTTTCTGAGACTAACTTTGTGACTTCTGCTGTAGTAAAGTATTAGTAACAACACTGATACTCTCCAATCCGGTCTAAGATCAGGTGGAATCGGTCTAGGTCTACGGGTAAAACTGAAGGGAACATCGATTTTGGGGATTTCTGTTCCGTTCATATACAAACCTCACACTCTGGGAAATTTAGTGGACAACGCAATAACCAATCAGCCATAGCCTCGTAGACAAGTCTGTTAATTGTGTTGCTTTCTAGTCCTTTGAGGTTTTCAGACAATTCGCCCGTATATTCATCCATGGTTTTATTAAATATATCTGCAGGTTTGCAGCTTGAAATCATAGATGCTGTTTCGAGAAATAATTCCCTATCACTCTTTGTTCTCTGAGCCTTATAATAAAATTCAGGATATTTAGAATTTAATTTATCTAATAAATTTTGTCCATCGATGTAATGATTGATGAAATTTATTTTAAGTTTCTCTTTATTCTCCAAGCTGGTCCGAGGAGATAATAATTCAATCTTTCTTTCTAAATTTTCAACTAATTCATTGTAATCATCGATAAAATCGTAACATTTAATTTGAGAAGTATTATCGGGATCGATGCGCAGTTTTTCTAATCCAACACCAAGAATCTGTTCACGCTCTACTGCAAAATAATCTTCTACTTCAATGTTTATGAAAAAATCATCAGCAACATAGGGCAAATTTAATTCACGTATTTTTTTAGCTTTATTCTCAGCATGTTTCAATAACTCTTTTGATTCCCAGTATGGCACAACTAAAATCCAATATGATATTTTCGTTGGACCTAAAATCTCTAGCAACCCATCATTATTATCTATGAATTTATTTATGTCTCTCGTTATTTTATCCCTTTGCCTTTCACGCAACTCTTTTGCATTTAATGGATTCTCAGCAGCATAACATTGATAAGCACATCCATCACGTGAAAAACCTTCTAAGCCATGGTCTCCTCTATCTTCATCTGGAATTTCCACGAATTCAGGCCCATATTTTCGTTTCAAAAGGAGGAGGATATATTTTTGCCATTCTTCTCCCCCTTGAGACCACACTTCACCCGGCATAAAACACTACCTTTTTTTTGATAATAAATGCTCCATGTTTTGTATGCTTATTATGTTTTAATTCATAATTTTACCATATGAAATTCGGTAAGAAGTATTAATTATTTTCCATTTTACTCAAAAAAAGTCATATTTCAGAAAATCAGTTTATTTCAGTCGAATACCCCGCTAGCCTGATTGCGGGATGGAAAACTTCCCAAAAAATCATCTAGCAACCTCATCACAAGGCTTGAATCCGGGCCTTAAGTATTTCGACCATCCTGCGGTCATTGGGGAATGGAGGAAAACCAAGCATAGCTTCCTTTTTGTAACCCTCAACATACCTAACCACGGCTATATCCCAGAAGCCACGTACAAAGGCCAGGGCTATCGCTTGTAGCCAGATGGACCAAATATCCTGGATGGCTCCACAACGCAATTAAAATGAGTACTTACGGGCTAGGCTTTTTACCGTCTGACCTCGATTTCAAAACCGTTCTCTTTTGCAACATTGCTCATCAAATCCAATAATAAAAAGCGGTGACAACGTTCTCCACATTCAGGACCTTCGTGACTCACAAGAAAAATGTCATTTGATTGTGCTCTTTTGGCTGTTCGAAGGATTGCCACGCTGGGGACATGCGGTTGCATTTCCTCCAAGAATCGAAGTGTGAATTGCTCCCAGTCATCTTTTGTCTGTTGACTCTTGTTATAGGTGGCAATTAGTTTCTTGCTTGGGACTAAAGAATACTCGCGGTAACTGTATTTACATGAAGGTTTGTCACGCATAACACCAACGAACTCTGCGTTTGGGTATGTTTGCCTTATATTTTCAACATTTGCTGCATAAGTTTGGGATAACATTTTCACATCTCTTTTTTGTTTTCAATATTTTTTTCTTTATCGTGCTCTAAATATTTGCTTGGTGTATTATATAATTCTCTGCGAGTATTGAAGCTGACGCAAATATGAGACTAAGATGGAAAAGAGCACAGTTATTTTTTCACTTCTATCCCTGAAGAAGTATACCTATCCACGCACATATGCATAGAAGCTAATCTAAAAGGCCAGGGCTATTGCTCGTAGCCAAATGGATCAATTATATCCTGAACGCTAGACAAAGCAATAAAAACAAGTAAAATGAATACATTAGTCACTATGTCAGCACAAGCTTCTGGGATAATTGTGGAGGGCTGACGCGGTACATCTATCCTTGAAAACTTATATTCCACGTTTTTTGCATCAGTTAACGAATTTTATACACAAGTTTGAATATTATTATGTAGTAATTTTCAAACATAATTCATAGATATTACATACGAATAACACTTTTTGATATTATATACTTTAACCGAATCCAGATGAGTACATTCTATGCATACATTTATCGTTATTGGGTAATATATACTACCCTGATAAATCTCTGATAAATCTAAAAAAAATTTATAAAAAATGATGGTGGTAGTATGGAAGTCACTCCCATTCAAAAAGACATTATTTTTTCATTAATTAACCTTCAGCGGCAAAAAGATAGAGCAATCAAAGGGGACGAAATTGCTGAGGTTATCCAGCGGAACCCTGGAACTGTCCGCAATCAGATGCAATTATTAAAGGCTCTGGGGCTGGTAGAAGGAATTCCCGGACCAAAAGGAGGGTACAAACCCACTGGGGCAGCATACGACGCTTTACGCATCCAGCAACTTAACAATGAATCAGTGGTTCCACTTTATAAGAATAATCTTATAGTCGATGATGCGACAGCTGCCGAAATAAGCTTTACGACAGTAAGAAACCCAGAAGCCTGTAATGGAGTCGTCCGTGTACTAGGAAGCACAAAAGGCTTTTTGATGGGTGATAAGATTCAGATTGGTCCGACGCCTGTAAACCGCCTGATAATCCGCGGAGAAGTTACAGGAAGGGAAGATACTAACAACTCTATTCTTTTCAATATTACCGAAATGATATCTCTTCCTAAAAAACACGTTAAGCATTACATGAAGTATCCTCCCTTGCTTGTGAACCTGAATGCAAGCATACAGGAAGCAGCGAGGCTTTTTATCAGGAACGATGTTCACGGAGCCCTTGTAGAGGATAATGGAAAAATAATAGGGATAATTACCTACACAGATATCTCCAACGCTATTGCTCAGGGAAAACTGAACGTAAAAGTAAAAGATATCATGACGAAAGAACTTATCACCGTTGATGGGGACATGCAACTCTACGACGTAGTAAAACTCTTCCATAAATATAATGTAGAAAGGCTTATTGTAACAATCAATGGGGTGCCCAAAGGAACTCTGTCAAAGACCGAAGTCCTGAATGAACTTGCGATTTACTGAGATTAATATTTTTGGTTGCGTCTGTAAGGTATCGAACAATTCTGAAAAAATGAGTATATCTCCAATTTCTGGGAAATGTAATATTAAGTTACAGGCGGCCACCCCACCCTAATCATACTGTCCGATAATTTCTATCATCAATAAAAGAGTTACTTCTTTTCCAATTTAAAGATTTTAAATGCTTTCTTTTTATCATCTTTTTACCCAATAATTTAATTGTCGGACCACTTGAAAATAATGGACATGCTTCAGGCCAGACCTACCCGATACCATCGGTCCTTCAGCTACGATTTTAGCAAGAAAATGATGTTTTATTAGAAGCTGGAATAGGTTTAAGGAATAGATCTGGCTCAACTATATTATGGAAGATGTACCAACCAGCACGTCTC
>CAZFNE010000148.1:0-7803 GCA_964520335.1 uncultured Methanosarcinales archaeon
AACAAGACCCATAGACTTTATTGCTTCCCTGAGCTCGGATGCGGAAAACATAAAATATCACCTTTATTTATTCCGGAAATTTTCGCAAATATAAAATTCAAAGATACTTTTTAAAGCATTTTTAACTAAGTTCAGGGCTTTAGGTCCTTGCTTACTAAAACATGTAGTTCTCTCTTCTTAAAGGTATATGAGGATAGAGGAAATAGAATTTTGTTAAAATGGAATTGCGATTTACCCTGTGTTTGGACCAGTCAGCTTTTAATTTTTTTACTTTTGTTTATCAACCTAATAATAATTATCGGTCTAATATTCAGTTTCTGGGGACTTTTTTTCTTAAATGGGTCTTAATTGTCTTATACTAAAAGCAGGATGAAAAATTATGCTGCGATTCTGCCTGTTTCGATTGTATGCACAAAAATATATTCTATAGCATTACTTGCATATTAGTGCAGATGGGATAATCAACAAAAACTTCTTTCATAAATAGATAAATATCCACGAGAATACTACACAAATTAAAAAAATTAACAAAATTAAATTTTAAAGAAGGAAAAATGTATACAGAAAAAACAGAAAAGGAAAAAAAGGAAGAGGAAAAAGGAATAGGCTCCAGTGAACAGTCTATATCTGAAAATAGAGTTTCTTCCGCTGACCAGAAAACAACTGAAGGCGTGGATATCCTTCTTGGGGAACCAAAGAAAGCTGTAGTCAAACTTTCAATTCCTATTATTGTCGCAATGTCTGTCCAGACCATATACAGCCTGACAGACACCTTCTGGGTTTCCGGGCTTGGAGCTGATGCCCTTGCTGCTGTGGGTTTTTCCTTTCCGTTCTTTGTAATTCAGATGGCCCTTACAGGAGGGCTGGGAGTTGGGGGAGGAGCAGCGATTTCCAGGCGAATAGGGGCAAGGGATAAATCTGGGGCAGACAATGTCGCCATGCATACTTTTGTAATAATGTTTGCCCTGACAATATTACTTACAATTCTAGGACTCGCGCTTGTTAAAGATCTTTTTATTTACAGCGGAGCCGGGGCCACTACAGACCTTGGAGTTGCATATTCAAGGGTGATTTTTGCAGGCAGCTTTATTTTTTTCTTTACGAATGTTGCAAATTCTATCCTTAGAAGTGAAGGCGACTCAAAAAGAACTATGCAGGCAATGGTTCTTGGTTCAGCCCTAAATGTAGTACTTGACCCGATTTTCATATACACTTTTGGACTTGGGGTTGCAGGAGCTGCTCTTGCGACGGTTCTCTCCTATGGAAGTTCAGGCTTGCTGATGTTTTACTGGCTTTTTATTAAAAAGGACACTTATTTATCCTTTAAATTCAGTTCCTTTAAATTCGATAAAAAAATTATCAAAGATATCTTCAGGGTTGGAATACCTTCTTCGTTCGAACAGGTCGCCTTGGCGTTAACCGCCCTTATAATGAATTACATAATTGCAGGTATCAGTACCACCGACGGGGTTGCAGTTTACGCCACTGCCTGGCGGATAACAAGCATTGCGGTTGCTCCTTTGATAGGGATCTCGATATCCATAGTTTCAATTACAGGGGCAGCTTTTGGGGAAAAGAATTTCGAGAAAGCCCAGAATGCCCTGCTTTACGCAATCACTGTTGGCTTTCTCGTAGAAACCGTAATTGCTATAATAGTATACTTCTTTGCTCCGGATATTGCAGCAATTTTTACCCAAACAGAAAATGCCGCCCGGATAGGTCCTGAACTTACAAGGCTTCTGAGAATAATGACAGTCTTTTACCCTACAGTTGCCTTTGGAATGCTTTCGGCTTCTCTCTTTCAGGGAGCAGGGAAAGGCACAAGCGCTCTTATAGCAACCCTCCTTCGAAGCCTGGGAATGACAATCCTTTTCACTTTATTTTTCGCTTTTGGACTTGGCTGGGGGCTTACAGGAGTCTGGTGGGGACTTGTAACAGGCACAGTTGTGGGATCTCTAATTGCTTTTATATGGGTGCAGGTTTATTTAAAATCCCTCATAAAATCCAGAACTTCAGAATTAAAAGAAAAAGCAACTGCATAAGCTCTGAAAACGCAAAAAAAGTAAAAAGGGTAAAACACATTTACAGGCTTGAACAGACTTGAAAACTTATTTCCCTGTCTGTTTTTAAGTATTTTTCTTCAGAATGCCTGATTCAAAATAAATATACGTTTTCAAATATATATTTCACAAATACATTTGAAAACTAAGTTCTATGAAATTAACTAAACAGGGGAAGGGTATGGTGTATTTAAAATTCTTAATTCTTCTTTTTCTGGTATTTTCTTTAATAATAGGAGTTTCTGCCCAGAACAGTGATCAGCAGAATGATAAGCAAATTGATCAGAAAGGTACTCACGCATATAAAGCAGGCTCATGCATGATAGCTTCAAACGAAAATTGTTCCCAGCTTCAGGAAAAAACTGAGCTTTCAAATGGATTTTCGACCGAGAAAGCCTTTATTGTTTTAAAAGTCCGTGAAGCTGCACAGCTTATTGAGCAAAAAGGAGAAAAAGCTTTTTCAGAATTTAGAAAGAATGACAGCACATGGTATAGGGGAGATTTTTACATTTTCGTTTGGAAGACTGATGGGGAAAGGCTTGTCTACCCTCCAGACCTAAATTTGGAAGGCCAGGATGTTAGCAACCTTACAGATATCAATGGAAAGCCTATTGGAAAACTCTTTATTGAGACTGCCCTCAGTAAAACCGGAGAGGGCTGGGTTTCTTATGAATGGCCAAAGCCTGGAGAAACACAACCTTCCACTAAATACAGCTTCATAAAAAGAGCTGTTTATGGTAACGAAACGTATCTTGTGGGTTCGGGCTTTTATGTCAACGATTGCATCTTTACCGAAGATGTGAATACCTGCAAATACATTAATTCTACAGGCATTTCTGTCTGTGAACTTATGCATCCAGACAGGACAGAACTCGACCTGGGAATAAATTACAGCGTTGCTTACATCGTTATGAAACCCGGGGAAAAGAATCTCCCGCACAGGCTTTCCTATCCAGAAGCCTTTTTTGTGAATAAAGGTAATGGAACTTTGTATATTGATAAAATGCCCGTTCCCCTTTATGAAGGAAAAATTGTACTTATTCCTGCAAATGGAATCCAATATGTAGAAAATACAGGAAATTCATCTCTTTGCCTGCTTGCAATAGATCACCCTGCTTGGAACGCCAGAAATGAGAAAACTATAGGCTGGGAAGATAAAAAAGAGAATGAAAGCTGGTTATAAGGCCAATAATAAAATTTCATCGATTAGTGATCCTTTATTAATCATTTTTTAATCTTTCTGCCTCTATTTTTCTTTTTTGGTTTCTCCTGGTTTTTTTGCTTTTTTTAGATAACTATAGATCTATAATTTTATTTCTTCAATAGAATAATCTGAAATTCCAAATGATAAAATTTAAATAGGTTCGGAAGGATAATAGTAAGAAATCAAACAATCAGATTAACGAATAGTAAGATAACAAACTACTCGCATAAAAGAATTGAGCAAGTAACTAACAAAGACTATCTTTTTGAGTTAAAATTAATCGAGCCCAAATAATAACCCAAATAATATCCCATATTAAAGACTCAAATTAAATTCCTAAATTAATACCTTAACCAATTCCCAGATTAAAAAACCCCTGCGACTTAACTCTATTTATTCCTAATAACCCCCTAATTGTGAGAAATAATGAAAGACGAGAAAATTCGAGAGACTGTAAAACTCCAGTTTGAAATGATCCATCTTTTCCATAAGAATTTTGCTAAAGTTTTTTATCATATTCAAAACGAGTCCCATAACCTGAATAAAAACCAGAACAAAGCTATCCTGATTATTGGTGCATCCGATAACATTATGCCCACTACTCTTGGAAGATGTCTTGACCTCCAGAAAGGAAGCCTTACAACTATGATTGATGCCCTGGAAAAAGAAAATCTTGTCTACAGAAAAGGAGATCCCGAGGACCGAAGAAAAACCCTGATTTCCCTTACCGAACAGGGAAAGAAGTACAGAGAATGGTTCGTTCAAGAAATTGAAAAAAACGCTTCCAAGATTTTTGAAAGGCTGGAAGAAGCTGATATCAACACATACCATATGAGCCTGCAAACTATGCTTGACGTCTTGAAGAAGCTTGACGAGACAGCTTAAAACGTAGAAAAAAAATAGAAGAGAGAAAAAGAAAACCAGGAGGGTTTCAATGGATATCAAACTCATAGAGAAACTTAAAAAAATAGGCTTCACCGAAAACGAAGCAAAAATCTATGTAGGACTCCTTAGCCTGAACGAAGCCACAGCAAGACAAATTCACGAGTTTACACAGGTTCCAAGGCCAAAGATTTACTCCACCCTGGAAAGGATGGAAAGAAAAGGTTATGTGGAAACCAGAAGGGGCACTCCCACTTATTTCAGAAGCATAAACCCTGAAAAATTGACTCAGAGGCTAAGGGATGAATTTCTTTTTTCCTTAAATGAAACTTTAAAAGAGCTTAATTCTGCAGAAAACGGAATTAAAAACAAATGCTGCTAGCTTTAAACTTTTCTTTTTAATATCTAAATTTTGTTTAAATTCTTTTTTATATCAGTCTCTAGTTACTATGCTAAGAAGAATTAAGTCTTCTAGTGTACATATTAAGCAATATACTGCGCAGTTTTTGATTATTATAGATATGGTATCAGAATATTCATAACCTATAGTAAAAATTGTGTACATTACCGTGATATTATCAGATATCTAACCGTGAAAAAAGTGTAAAACTATAATAGTTTAATCGCTATAGACTGGAAAGAGCTGATTAACATAAAAAGGTAAGGAATATGAAAGTCATAACTTGGAATTGTAATATGGCTTTTAGAAAGAAATATAAAAATATCCTTTCTTATGAACCCGACTTATTAGTTATTCCAGAATGTGAGCATCCAGAAAACTTCAAAGATACCTTTTATTCTGATGTCGTATGGGTTGGAAATAATAACAAAAAAGGTTTAGGTGTATTCAGTTTTAACGACATCAAAATGTGCCTGCATGAATCGTATCGGGAAGAATACAAGTATGTTTTACCTATTGAGATTCTCATAAACGATAAGAAAATTATGACTCTTATTGCTATATGGGCACAAGATAATAAAGAAGTCCCCAAAAGAAGATACATAGGAAACATTTGGTGTGCATTAAATCATTATAAGGGATTGCTTGAAGCACCAATAATCATTGCTGGAGATTTTAATTGGAATGTTATTTGGGATACCGATAAATATCCATTACATGGCACACTTAATGACGTGATAAATTTACTAAGATTCTATGATATACATAGCACATATCATAAGATCCCAGATATGTTATTCAATACCAATACTGAATTTGGATATGAAAAAGATCCAACTTTATTCTTATTAAAGAAGAAAGAAAAACCCTACCATATTGACTACATATTTGCTTCAAGAAATTTTATTAATAATATTGAATCGTGCTTTGTTGGTAAATATAAAGATTGGATCTCCTTAAGCGACCATATGCCAGTTTTCGCAAAATATAGGAACTAGATTACAGAAATGAAAATTGAAGTATACAGCTCATAAAGTTCTCACAAAAGTTAACTTAACTTTTTTCGTCCAAACAGCTACCTCAAAATTATCCTTTTCTTTCTATTAATTTTTCCTAAAACACTTTAGAAGCTTTCTTCTTTTAGTGTTTTATGAGACTTTATCATTACTAGTTATAACCTTTTTGAGAATAGTATCTTCTCTATTTTCGACTTTCTGACTATATACTTTATCTGAGTTTCACAATAATATAAATTCTTATATAAATTTCTTAGTTTCAAAGTCTTTCCAGCACATAAAGTGGTATAAATAGATTTTTCAAAACACTTTTCATTCTCCAGAAAGTTTTATATATAATAGATAGGAATTAAGATTCTGGTTTCCTATAGAGGTGGAAAAATGAGTGAAATTGCTTCAGAAAAAAATCTTGCCCCAGTTCTGCACGGTTTTAAGTTAGAAGACGATTACTTCATCACGATGTTGAAAATAAAAATTTTGGAGTTCTTTGGAATTTCTGGTGCAAAGGAGGTAGCTGTATAAAAAAAGAAACTTGAGATTTAAGTTGTTTAGCCAATATAAATCAAGTAAATCCCAGCTCAATTTTAGCTCAATTAAAAATATTATACTTTAAATTACCTCAAAAATTAGATACAAATTTAATCCAACATATTCAGACCTTAAAACCTCCTTAAAAATATCAATCAGGAAAGAATAAGGTAGCTTAATCTGCATAAATCAAATTCTTAGAATTTGTTTATAAGCTATCTATTTTTTAAACTTTTTTGTATGCAAAAATACTTTTTTCTGGGTTGTTAAATTACAATTGGCATTTTCACATATCGTCTTCCCCTACGCCAGAAGCGAATTAAAGAAGAATCAAGTTATTTCTCAATAACTATAATTCCTTTTTCTAGAATCTCATCAAGCAAATTAGTAGAAATCAGTGAAAAATATATAATCCAGAATTTGGCAGGAGAGACCTTGAAACTTAAAATACAAACCTCAAAGCGTATTGAACTAATAGATATTACTTCAGAGATTCAGGAAGAAATAAAGAAAAGTAAAGTAGCTGAAGGAATTTGCGTTATCAGCACCATGCATACAACTACAGCTATTATAATAAATGAAAATGAAAGTGGGTTAAAAGAAGATATTCTGAATCTTTTGGAAAAACTTGTCCCGAAAGCCGAAGGCTACAGGCATGATGCAATAGACAATAATGCAGATGCTCATTTAAAGGCCTTGCTGCTTGGAGCAAGCGAATCTTTGCCTATTTCAGAGGGAAAACTTGAACTTGGTACATGGCAGAGAATCTTCTTAGCCGAGCTAGATGGACCGAGAATCAGAATAGTAAATCTCAGCATTTTAAAGGCTTAAAGGCTTAAAAATAACAATAATCAATAAAATAAACAGTAAATAGTAGGCAAAAAGTCTGGAGGATACAAAATAAACAAAAGGCGCAAATAAGAGCTTAGAATAGGGAATAAGATAGAAATAAAAGAAGAAATGAAAATTCAAAGTTCCTTACAGACTGCCTGAAGGTTCTGCGGCGGAACTTTTTGGGGAGTTAAAATCGTCAATATGAGTTTGTTTTCGTCTACACTTTTCTCCAGGGATTTCTACAGGATATTCCCCTGTAAGGCAGCCAACGCACATATCGTTTTTATCGCACTCTAAAGCCCTCATCAGGCCTTCAATGCTCAGATAGCCTAAGGAATCAGCATTAATAAGGCCTTCAACCTCTTTTATAGTTTTATATGAGGCAATGAGTTCCTGGCGAGTTGCCATATCGATCCCAAGATAGCAAGGTGCAATAATTGCGGGGCTTCCTACTCTTGCATGAATTTCGGACGCACCTGCGCGGCGGACCATATCTATAATCCTTCTTGAGGTTGTGCCCCTGACAATACTGTCGTCAACTAAAACCACACGTTTGCCATTGACATTATCCTGAATAGTGTTCATCTTAAGTCTGACTGCGGTTTCACGCATTTCCTTGCCAGGCATGATGAAGGTACGCCCTATGTAACGGTTCTTCATAAGGCCTTCAAGGTATTTCGTGCGGGATTCCCGCGCATACCCAATAGCTGAGGTAATTCCCGAGTCAGGAACAGGAGAAACTATATCTGCTTCTACAGGATGCTCTTTTGCAAGTTCCCTTCCTATATTCTCTCGCACCGTATAGACCAGTTTTCCATCGATAACGGAATCAGGCCTTGCGAAGTAGATAAACTCAAAGACGCAGTGTGCAGGATGAGC
>CAZFNE010000149.1:0-7733 GCA_964520335.1 uncultured Methanosarcinales archaeon
TACTGCACCCCTATTAATGTGGGCAGCGGCACAATCCAGTGTGCACATGGAATTCTTCCCGTGCCTGCTCCGGCTACTCTTGAGCTTTTAAGGAAAGGAAAGCTTTATTTCAGAGGAGGGATGGAGAAAAAGGAACTTTTAACTCCCACCGGAGCTGCAATTCTTTCGCATTTTGCACAGCCGGTAGAAACTTTCCCGCAGGGCAGAGTAATTTCCATAGGTTATGGAGCCGGGGATTCAGAGCTTGCCGGGCCCAATGTGCTTCAGGGAGTGATTTCCGAACTTGATTCCTGCCTGATCCCGGATATAATTGAGATGCTTGAAACAAATGCTGATGATGTGAGTGGGGAAGTTCTTGGAAACCTGTTTGAAGAACTGCTTGCTATGGGAGCAAGAGATGTTGCAATTATTCCGGCAACTATGAAAAAAGGGCGTCCTGCCCATATTATAAAAGTCATCGCAAAACCAGAAGATACTGCAAAGCTAGCAAGGAAGATTATTACTGAGACAGGCTCCCTCGGGATTAGAGTTGTCCCTACCAGGCACAGGTTGATGGCTGCTAGAAAAATTGAGTTGATTAAGCTTGAAGTTGAAGGGCAGATCTACGAAACTGCTGTCAAAATTGCCAGAGATTCAGAAGGGGTTTTACTGAACATTTCTGCAGAATTTGAGGACTGTAAGAGAATAGCAAAAGCTACCGGAGTTCCTGTAAGAGAGATTATCAGAAGAGCAGAAGAGACTGCAAGAAAGCTCTTTTCTTGAAGAACTGAAGTACAGAAAGTTTAACTTAGAAAATTCAAGAAAAATAGTAAAGAATTTTTATAAAAGTTAAAAGCTAAAGAAAGCTAATACTAGCTAAAATTTAGATAAAACCAAATTAACAAAACACAAAATATATAAATAAAAAGAAATCCATTTAAAAAATTCCAAAAATAAATTTGATTAATAAGTCAAAGACTAAAAATAGATTTAATTAGAGTTTAAAAAGCGAAATTCGAGCTTTAATCTCTTTATTTCACTTTTCTCCTCTTTTATTAAATAATAACTTTTTGCGTATTTTTTTCCAATTTAGGCTTTAGATTTTGCCCATTGAATGCAAAAGTTCTGCGTTCAGGACACTTGCTCCTGCGGCTCCACGGATTGTGTTATGTCCCATTGCAATATATCGGATTCCTTCCCTGATCCTGCCTACGGATACACTCATGCCTTTACCCATGTTGCGGTCAAGACGTGGCTGAGGCCTGTCGATTTCATCTCTTACGATCAGGGATTTTTTGGGTTCGGAGGGGAGATCTCCTAATTTAGGATCAAAATTCAGGAAGGCCTCTCTTACTTCTTCAGGTGTGGGATTGTTTTTCATTCCGGCCCAGATTGCTTCTGTGTGTCCGTCTACAACAGGAACCCTATGACAGGAGGCACTGACCTTTATATTTGCAGGCACAATTTCGGAGCCGTTGAAGTCTCCAAGCAGCTTCAAAGTTTCAGTTTCCATCTTCTTTTCTTCGCTGCCTATGTAAGGAATTATATTATCGTAAATTGCCATTGCGGCAACCCCTGAGAATCCTGCGCCTGAAATTGCCTGCATAGTTGCTACCTGGACAGTTTCAAGTCCGAATTGCATTAGGGGCTTTAAGGTAACGGTCATTACAATCGTAGAACAATTGGGATTTGTAATAATATACCCGTCCCAGCCTCTTGCATCCTGCTGGATTTCAAGCAGTCCAAGATGCTCGGGATTCACCTCAGGAATTACTAATGGGATGTCTTTTTCCATCCTGTAGGAAGAAGCATTGCTTGCTACTGCAAATCCTGCTTTTGCAAATTCGGGCTCTATTGTGAGAGCAAGGTCTGCGGGAAGGGCAGAGAAGACTATATCTGCGTCCACTGTTTCAGGATTAACTGGAACAACTTCGATATTTTCGACACTTTCCGGCATGGCTGTATCCAATCTCCAGCCTGCGGCTTCTTTATATGTTTTGCCGGCACTTCTCTCGGATGCTGCAAGGGCTGTTATCTCAAACCAGGGATGGTTTGCAAGTGCTTCTACAAATCTCTGCCCAACAGCGCCTGTAGCGCCTAAAATACCCGCTTTAATCGAGACCATTTAAAAAATACCTCCGGAAAGATAGAATAATTAATAAAAAGGAAAAAGAAAAATGGAATAAGAATTATTCCAAGTTAATTGTTGTTTACTCTTCTACTTTAATTGCCTGGCTTGGGCATGCTTCTTCGCATGCACCGCAATCTACACATTCATCCTGATCGACAACTGCGCAACCCTTTTCTTCATCAATGGTAATTGCTTCAGAGGGGCATTCGTCTACACAGCTTCCGCATCCAGAACATTCATCTGCATTAACTATTGCTGGCATATTTTTTCACACTCCTTTTGATTATCGATAATACCAGGAAATTAGAAAGAACGTTTTTGGAACTTCCATAGAATATCGAAAGTTTGGTCATAACGCCATTGACCTGTCAAACATAAAAACTTATCGCTTTTTAGCAGAAGGCAGCTTTGAAAAATCAGGATGGAGTTAACTCACAAACCTTGAAAATTATATATGCTTATGTATATAAAAAATAAAAGATGAATATTTTCTTTTTAACAAACAGAGTCGTGCAACGCAATTCCGCTATCAGTTAGCCGATATACTCCATCTTCCAGTTTCAAGAAACCTTCTTTAAGCAAGAAATCCATGTTAAAATTAAAGAAAAAGTCACTTAATCCTGATTCTTCTTTGAGTTCTTTTTCGCTTTTCCCAAAGACTCCAACTAATCTGAGAAGCTTCCTTCTTGCAGGATTTACAGAAACTTTTTCCATCATAACATGTTCCATTTTTACGATTTCGCCTTCTCCTGGCTCTCCTTTTTTGTTGAAATACTCGTCTATTTCATCAATTTCTTCTGTCATATCAAGTCTCCATTACAGGGGTTATAAATTAGGCTCAATTTTTGAAAGTTGCGAAAAATCTAAGTGTAATTATATTCCCATTAAAACTCCTGGATTTAAGACACACCCGAAATCCAAACAAGAAGTTTTTGTGATAACTCTAGACTATTTTATCCTTATTTATTTTTATATTCACTTATATTTTTTATTATCTTTTTATTTTTGTCCTTGCTTATACTTTTAACAAAATTGATCCCAACTGCCGAAAATCTTTCTCCGAGCGTTTCATCAACAATTTTTACAAGCTCATCTTTTGGGACTTTTGTAACTGCCGAAAGTACCCTGAGTTCCGATATCTCACTTTTTCGATCTGAAGCCAGCTCTGTTTGAGGTTCCCATCTTGAAGAAACAACACTGCCTTTTCCCGTAAATTCAGGTGTTTTTAAAGAAAGCTTTACATGCCCTATAAATTCATGATTAATTTTTCTGAGTTTGGCCTGAATATTTCTCAGACTTTCTTCTATAAACAGAGAGCCTGTTTCAGGCCCCAAGTCCTTTAATGTATCATTTAATATAAGCGAATATAAAGCTGAATAAGCTGAGACTTCGGAAAGTTCGATGGAGTTTTTCTTTTCTTCAAGGGAGTTTTTAGAGTCTGAAGCTTCCAGGTAAAGAAGTAACTTTTCAAATTGCTCGTCTCCAAGTTTTGCGGAGAATTTAAGAATACCTGCTTGAGGATTAAGCTCGTAAAGCATTTCTTCTGTAGAACGAATTACTTCTGCTGGCATTATATCTATCTTGTTTATGCAAAGAATTTCAGCTTCTTTTATCTGGGTTTCAATAAATTTTGGGATTTCTTTTGCTTCTGTCCCAAAGCGCCCGGGATCAACAAGGGTTATTATAGGAGCAAACGAGAGTTCTAAAAGCCCCATTGTTTCTATTTCTTCTTTTATCTGTGCCGGAAAAGCAATCCCCGTTGGCTCGATAATCACAATATCGGGATTAAATTCTTCCTCAAGCGTTTGAAGAGTATACTGCATACTGATCCTTAGGGTACAGCAGATGCATCCGCTTGTAAGTTCCTCGGTTACAATATCAGAACTTGTGAGAATATCCCCGTCAAGTCCGATTTCCCCTATTTCATTGACAATAATGGCAACTTTTTTCCCTGACTCAGTAAATTGCCTGCTGATTTTTAGTACCGTAGTTGTTTTCCCACTTCCGAGAAACCCTCCTATAATTATAACTCGCAAATTATGGACTCCTTTTTTCAGTAAAATTATTTTTTAGATAAGCTGGCATTATAATCTATTTTTCTAATATATAAAATTGGTATCACATCCGAGTCCCGTCTCGGAAGGACGGTGTCTGTTTCGGCAGAGTTGCGGCTCTGCAGTACGCTGTCTGTTTCGCTTCGCTCAAGCAGACTAATATTTGAAGGCATTAGTTCATTTCTTTCTCTTCGCTTACTCAAGAGGACTCACTATTAGAGTTTTTAAGAGGTCCCTTTTGTTTGCAAAGTTGCCACGCTAACATAGAATAATAAAAATATTTAAATATTTTTTTAGAAATTAGCGACAAATCGATTGTATATCAGGTCTATCAGATCTTTTTTGAGAAAAAGGAGGTCTGCGTCCCATCTATAAACCTGGAAGTTCCGAACGGCTTAAGAGATGCTTTTGGGAAGAGTTGGTGAGATACTAGACCCACGGGTTGCGAGTTTGTGTAGGTTTGATTTTCTCTTTGACCCTTTACTTATGGAGTAGATATTTTACTGGGGCGTTACATAGATGGGATCGCAAATTATACTATGTACTCAATATATATAATATTTTTAACACATAATGCTATTTTACCTTTCTAATATTTTACACTATTATAACTTTAGTTTATTGTTTTAAAGTTATGTCATTAATATAACATGCCCTAGATTCTTTAACACCCTTTTTCTGTTTTCTATTTGCTTATTTTTCGCTGCATTCTATCTGGAGTTCACTTATGCATGGCGATTTTATATTTTATGTTTTCGTAAAATTAATTATTTCTCGATTTGAACAAAGGGTTTATATATTTATTAAATTAGATCACAAAAAGTTCGGTTAAAAGTCCAACTAAAGTTTGATTAGTAATTTAAAGGTGTTCATGTGCAAGACAGGCCAATAACTCCGGAATTAAAAGCTTTCCTTATCTCTATAGGTTCTGCTTCGGTAGATCTTTCTCTTATTCCACGTGCCAGGGGCTCAACTGCAGGCCCTGGAGCAGGTACAGGTTCTGTTTTCTTCAGGTCAGGGGGGAAAAGGATAAGACTCAGTATAAAAAAGGATTCTCCTCTCTTGATCTTAAAGGCAGAAGAGAAGGGGAAAGTTTTACTCTTTTATGATGTAAAAGAGATTGCTCAAGGGAAGCTTGAACCTGCTCTTGCGCATTGTCCTGAACAGGCCTTTATAACTTTATGTGAAAAATGCGTATTTGATTGCAAATATTGTCCTGTACCTAAACTCCAGGGGCGTGTCAAGACTAAAGAGGAAGTTCTGGTGATAGTGAATGAAGTTTTCAAAACCGGAGAATTAAAAGCCATTTCCCTGACCTCTGGAGTGGAAACTACAATTGAAGGTGAGGTAGAGCGAGTTCTTGAAGTACTTCCCGCCCTCAGGAAATACAATGTACCTATAGGGGTTTCCGTATATCCTACTGAAAATTGTTCCAAAAAATTCTATGAAGCAGGCGTTTCTGAAGTCAAATACAATGTTGAAACTATGGATGAGGAAATTTTTAAAAAGGTGTGTGGAGGCCTTTCGCTTGATTATATTCTGGATAGGCTTAAAGATGCTGTAGAGATTTTCGGGAAAAATCGAGTCTTCAGTAATTTCATAATAGGGCTTGGAGAAAACGATAAGACTGTTCAGGCAGGCATAGATACTCTGGCAAAGATAGGAGTAATCCCTATTCTCAGGCCTGTAAATCCTCATCCCCTTAGAGTCGGAGATTGCTATATGGAAAGGCCTTCTCCTGAACGTATTTTGAAGCTTGCAAAAATTGAGGCTGAAATTCTTGAAAAATATGGGCTGAAGCCTGAACTCGCGGAAACTATGTGCATTAAGTGTACAGGGTGTGACCTCGTCCCTATAGTTGACTTTTAAGCCAGTCTTTCTGCTTTAGTTTCTTTTAATAAACCTTTAATGGCTTAGTTTTTATTAATTAAATTAGTCTAATTCAGTTTAACCTGTTTTGGCTTAAATATACTTTAGACTTAAGCTGGTTTATTCAGTTAATCTGATCTTTGTTCTTTATTTGCTCTCTATATTTTTGCACATAATACGCTTGGCTCTACTGAGCCCTTTTTTTTCGTATATGCCCTGACGTTTTTGCTTTCTAATTACTTGTAGAGGCACCCCTTTGTTTCCACTGGAAACTTCTTTAGATCAATTTCTATACTGTTATTATTTTCATTTATCTGTCTTTTTTTGACTTTCTTTCTATATATTTTTGAATTTTTCATTTAATCTGTGTTTGTCATGATAAAATTGTATTTGTTCTTCTGGATACATTTTTCAAAATATTTTATATCCTTATATTTTATTCTTATTAATTTTTCTTATTTTTGGTTACTTAAATAATTTACACAGATATTTAAAGCTCTCTCTTCAGTACTTTTAAACTTTATTTACCTGTGTCTTTTCTCAATACCCCCTTATTTCCACTGGAATCTAAACATAAACCTTGTATTTTTTAGGGGGTGTTTATAATTGGAGTTCAGATAAAACATTTTTTCCTATATAGTAATGAAACATTACACTTATTAGTTATTAAAAATATTAAAAAACATTTAAATATGATAATTAGTTTTTACATACTTTCCGGACTTTTAAATCGGAAATATTTTAAAATAAATTTAAAATGAGAAAGTAAAAAATTTGAAAAATAGGTTATAACAATTAAATCGCATTTTTTAAAACACAAATTTGAATTTCATTATGGGCTTAATCTTTGAGTTATTTTTCCATGTGAGCTAATTCTTCTGCGCTCATTCCTTCATGAACGATTTTAGCAATTTTTCTAACAAGATCTGTAGGGTTGTTTGCCTGGAACACATTTCTTCCTATTGCGACCCCTTTTCCGCCGGCTTCCAAAGAGCCTTCGATCATTTCCAGTAAATCCTGTTCCGAATTTACTTTAGGCCCGCCAGCAATTATAACAGGGACTGGGCATCCGTCAACTACCTCTTTAAAAGTCTCAGGGCTGCCTGTATAATTTGTCTTGATTATATCCGCTCCAAGCTCAGCTCCGATTCTGGCGGCATGTTTTACGACATCAACATCGTATTCCGAACGAACTTTCTTCCCGCGGGGATACATCATTGCAAGTAAAGGTATTCCCCATTCATCGCACTTTCCTGCGACATAGCCAAGCCCCTTAAGCATTTCAAATTCGTCCTCAGCCCCTATATTAATATGAACTGATACTGCATCTGCTCCTACTTTCATCGCTTCTTCTACGGTTGTAACTAAAACTTTATGGTTTGGGTCAAGGGCCAGTGAGGTAGATGCAGATAAGTGGATTATAAGCCCGACATCATGCCCATATCCTCTATGGCCGTGCTTGGCAAGGCCCATATGCCCGAGGACAGCATTTGCGCCTCCTTCTGCCACTTTATTAACAGCTTCCTGGAGGTTTTTAAGCCCTGCAATCGGCCCTGCACCAACTCCGTGATCCATAGGAATAATTATGGTATTCCCAGTGTTTCTATTGAAAATACGTTCCTTTCTTATGGATTTACCTATACTGTTCATAGGCTTGTGATATACGATTCGATAATAAATACTTTATCTATATATTTTTT
>CAZFNE010000150.1:0-7732 GCA_964520335.1 uncultured Methanosarcinales archaeon
AATGGGGCTGAAGTCCATGCTGTAATGACCGAGGCAGCCAGGCATATTCTCCACCCTGATGCTCTGCATTATGCAACCGGAAACCCTGTAATTATTGAGCTTGGAGGCAGAGTTGAACATGTAGAGTTCTGCGGCCTGAAAGGCAGGGCTGATCTTCTCTTAATTGCCCCTGCAACAGCAAATACGATAGGAAAAATCGCATACGGAATAGATGATACTACAGTCACTTCTTTTGCAACAACTGCCCTTGGATCTGGAATGCCTTTAATTGTTGTGCCTGCAATGCACGAATCAATGTTCAGGCACCCTGCTGTGGTTGAAAATATAGAAAAATTGCAGATCTGGGGAATTTCAATCATAGGCCCGAAGCTTGAAGAAGGGGTTGCAAAAATTGCCTCAAATGAAGAAATTGTCCTTGAAGTTGAAAGAATTCTTGGAAACAAAACGCTTGAAAACAGGAAAATAATTATCACAAGCGGCTCAACTGCAGAAAGCCTTGATCCTATCCGTATCCTTACCAACCGCGCTTCGGGAAAAACCGGAAGGGAACTTGCCCTTGAAGCTTACAGGCGCGGGGCTGAAGTAACCATTGTTCACAGGGACAGGCTCGGGTTTTCAGGGATAAAAGAAGTCTTTGCAGAGAGTGCTGCCGAAATGACAGCCGCAGTTTTATCTGAGCTTGAGAAAGGGTATGATATCCTGATAAGCGCAGCAGCAATTGCAGATTATACGGCTGAGCCCTCTCCCGAAAAAATCAAATCCGGAGGAGAATTTGTTTTAAAATTGAAACCTACTCGCAAGTTGATTAAAGAATGTAGGGAAAAATATCCTGAACTTACAATCGTAGGTTTTAAAGCCGAAACCGAAATCGGCAGAGAAGAGCTTTTTAAAAGGGCAAACAAAACCCTTGAAGCCTCAAAGCTCGACCTGATTGCAGCAAATGATGTAGCAAAAGGCGGAATGGGCACAGAAGAAAATGAGATCTATTTACTGGAAAAGGAAAAGGTCGAACCTAAATGCATAAAAGGCAGCAAGCGAAAAATTGCAGCAGGTATTCTTGAAGCCGTAAATTCGATTTTAAAGAAAAAATCCTCTTAAAAATAAAGAAAAACATTTGTACCTTTAGAGTCGATAAGCCTTCCTTAAATAAGATGCAAATTTTCAAAATAATTAAAACCCTATAAATTCCTAAAAAACTCCTATAAAATTCCTATAAATCCTATAAAAATCCTATAAAAAACACATAGATAATTGAGGATATCGTTGAAAATAGTATAAATGGATATTACTATAATAGAAATATCAATACTGCAGGAAAATTCAGAAAAGACGAATTTTGAAAAAAGACGTTTGAAAAAAGGATGAAATCAAGAAAAGGCGTTTTCTATGTATAAATATGAAAGTAAAGGAGCAGATTTTTCGGCTAAAGCCTATGCTCCAGGACACATTACAGGTTTTTTCCAGATTCATGAAAATGAAGATCCTCACAAAAAAGGTTCTACAGGTTGTGGAATTGTTCTTAACGGCGGCGTTACTACAGAGGTAAAGGTAGGAGATTCCGTAGAAGAAACCGAAATATTTCTTAATGGAAAAAGAGTTGAAGGCAGAACAACCCGGACAGTTGCAGAAATGATGACTGAAAGCCCTGTTCGGATAAAGAGCTGGGCAGAAATTCCAATCGGGTGCGGGTTCGGAGCCTCAGGTGCAGGAGCGCTTGGAACTGCCTATGCCTTAAATAGTGCGCTTTCCCTGAACCAGACCGTAAAAGGCCTTACCGAATACGCCCATGTTGCAGAAGTTGTAAATTGCAGCGGGCTTGGAGATATTGCTGCCCAGTCCAACGGCGGAGTTGTAATCCGTTTGAAACCAGGAGGACTGGAATTCGGACGCGTGGACAGGATTCCTGCTCCAGAAGCCAGGGTGTTCTGCATCGTACTTGGAGAGATCTCAACCGGCTCTGTCCTGAAAGACCCTATAGCTGCCGGAAAGATTAATTCTGCAGGGAAAGAAGCAATGGTCAAATTACTTGAAAAACCCAGCCTTGAAAATTTTATGGTCCAGGCAGAGAAGTTTGCAAGCAAAACAGGCCTGATGAGCAGCAAAGCCCAGGACGTTATTGAAGCTGCAAATGCAAGCGGGGGGCTGGCTTCACAGGCAATGCTCGGAGACACTGTTTTTGCAATCGCGCCTTTTCGCCAGGAATTTCCGCTTTATGAGGCGCTTCAGGAATTCGGGGAAGTGCTTGAGTACGGGATAAGCTCTTCTGTCCCGAAATTAATGTACGAATGAATTCACGAATACCCATAAATGGATTTATACCAAATTTATAAGTCATTGTTTAATTAAAGAGCAAATGCTCTTTCTTTTTTCTGAAATTTAAAGACATTCACTTTTATACAGTAAATCCAATGATAAATATAATAAGCAACAAATAAAATATTAATAAGACTATAGCCAAATGAAGATTAAAAATTAAGGAAATTTAAGGAATCATTAGCGAATAATTCTTCAAACCAATCTTTCTATATATAGTAACAAGCTGCAAATAATAAGTAAAAATAAAAATACAAAGATAAAAAAGGTAAGTGACAGATATGACCGAGATACCTCAAGACCATCCAAGGTACGAATCCCTGCTTGCCCGCGAAAGAGTTGCATCCGGCGTAAAAATGGGGATTACAAGCATTCAGGGGCTTATAGCCCAGGGAAGAGGCGAAAGCTTTGACTACCTTATTGGAGAGCGAAGTACAAAATCTGCCCTGTATGCAGAAAGAGCTGCAGTTGCTGCCCTGCTTCTGGCAAAAAACCCTGTAATTTCTGTAAACGGGAATGTTGCAGCTTTAGCTCCGGATAAAGTAGTTGCTCTTTCAGGGGTCACAGGAGCCAAGCTTGAGGTTAACCTTTTTCACAGGACTGAAACTCGCGTACACCTTATAATTGAACAGCTTAAAGCAAACGGAGCTTCAGAAGTACTTGGGAAAAACCCTGATGCAACGCTTGAACTCTCCCATGCAAGGCGGCTTGTGGAAAGTAAAGGGATATACACCGCAGATGTCGTTTTAGTCCCGCTTGAAGACGGAGACCGCTGCGAAAAACTTGTGGAAATGGGAAAAACCGTGATTTCAATTGACCTAAACCCACTTTCCCGAACCTCAAGGATGTCTACCATTTCCATTGTAGATAACCTCACTCGAGCCCTTGGAAACATGGCAAAGTTTGCACGGGAAATGAAAAAGGAAAATCCTGACGAATTATTAAACCTGATTACGACTTATGATAATAAAAGGGTCCTTTCAGAAGCAATTTCCGAAATCGAAGAGAATCTAAAAGCAATTGCTTCTGAAATGGGATATGAGAAAACGGAATAAGTAAAAATACATAAAAACTAAAAGAATAAATAAAAAGAAAGAAGAAGGAAAAACGAAAGAACCCGAAAATAAACAGGAAACCCTGAAATGGATCTGATAGAAAAGGCGAGGGAATTTGCTGCTTCTTTTCTGGAAGGAGAGCCAAGCTCTCATGATATGGGGCATATAAACCGGGTAGAAGCCCTCTGTCTTGAAATCCAGAAAGAGGAAGGTGGAAATCTCCGGATTCTCCAGTTAGCAGCCCTTCTGCATGATGTAGGCGTAATCAAAGAGCACGAAGAAGGTGGAGACCATGCCCTTTACAGTGCCGAAATAGCTACGGAATTCCTTGGAAGGGCCGGAGCTGGAAAAGAACTTGTTGAAATGGTTGCGGCCTGTATCCGAAGCCACAGATTCAGCGCAGGGGAGATTCCGAATTCCCTTGAGGCTAGAATCCTCCAGGATGCCGACAGGCTTGATGCACTTGGAGCTGTTGGAATTTTCAGATCAATTTTTTCTATGGGAGCTTTAAGGATGCTCAAACACATATCAGGTGTGGATAAAGGGAGTTCAAAAAAGACTGTATATATTGAAGACCCTATCCAGGGTTTTAATGAATATATGCAATATAAACCATTCGCGATCCCTGAGAAGCTAAATACTGATACTGCAAAGCGAATTGCAGCAGAAAGGCTGGAGCTTATGCGGCTTTACCTTGAAGCTTTAAATTTGGAAAATGAAACTGGCAAGTCCAGAGATTAAACCCTAAACAGGAGATTTAATCCTGTGATCAAATTATAGACTTTCAATTTAATTTTAAATCTAAACCTAAATCTGTCTTTTAATAAAGAATTTAATTTTGAATAATTCCAACCTTTTCTCATCCTCAGGACAACTTTTTTTAGGAGAAACTCTTAATTGCAAAGGGCTCAGTAATTTTTGATAAAATTATAGTTCAAATTTGCCTTCCAAAAGAAATGATTCCAGGGTTTAATTTGATATTAAATTGATGATTTTAATGGTTTTAATGGTTTAATTGGCTGCCTGAGGGAAATGATTGCATGGCTGATATAATTATAAAAAATGCTTATGTTTTGACAATGGACCCGGAAAGAGGAGACCTCAAGAACGGAACTGTTGTTATTGAAGATGGAAAAATTACGGAAATTGCAAAAGAAACGAGCGAGAAAGCAGAAATCGTAATTGATGCGAAAAATTCCCTGGTAATGCCAGGACTCGTAAACACGCATACACATGCAGCAATGACCCTTTTCAGGGGGTATGCTGATGACCTCCAGCTTGGAGAATGGCTCCAGCAGTATATCTGGCCTGCAGAAGCCGGGCTTACTGCAGAAGATGTTTATACAGGTAGCCTGCTTGCCTGCCTAGAAATGATAAAGTCAGGGACAACGACTTTTGCAGATATGTATTTTTTCATGGACGAAACTGCAAAAGCGGTTGAAGCTTCAGGGATGAGGGCTTCCCTTTCTCACGGTTTGATAGAACTCTGGGATGCTGAAAAAGGTGAAAAAGACCTGAAAGAAGGCAGGCGTTTTGTCCGGGCCTGGCAGGGAGCAGCAAACGGCAGAATAAAGACCATGTATGGGCCCCATGCCCCGAATACCTGTTCTGAAGAATTCCTTGGAAAAGTAAAGGAAGCAGCAAAAAAGGATGGAGCAGGCCTTCATATCCATGTGCTGGAAACCGAAGCTGAACTAATGGCAATGAAAGAAAGGTACGGAAAATGTTCAGTGCACCTGCTTGAAGATATAGGCTTCTTCGGGCCTGATGTACTTGCAGCTCACTGCGTCTGGCTATCCGATGGGGACATAGAGATTTTGAGTAAAAGAGGAGTTAACGTTTCCCATAACCCCATAAGCAACATGAAACTGGCTTCAGGAATCACACCTGTTCAGAAAATGCTTGAAAGGGGAGTAAATGTCAGCCTTGGCACAGACGGATGCGCTTCGAACAATAACCTTGACCTTTTTGAAGAAATGAAAACGGCTGCCCTTCTACATAAGGTAAACACCTTTGACCCTACTGTCCTGCCTGCCCGCCAGGTGCTTGAAATGGGAACTGTAAACGGGGCAAAAGCTCTTGGGCTCGAAGCAGGAGTTTTAAGACCTGGAAATAAAGCCGACCTGATAATTGTAGATTTGAAAAAACCCCATCTTACGCCGTGTTTTGATGCTTATTCCCACCTTGTTTATGCAGCAAAAGGAAGTGATGTGAGGACAACAATTGTTGACGGGAAAATCCTTATGGATAATTACGAAGTGCTCGTAATGGATGAATATAAAGTCCTGGATGAAGCCCAGAAGGCAGCAGAAGAACTAATAGCGAGAGTAAAAACCTGAAAACCAGGCCCCTGAAATTATATAATGATATGATATTTACTAATCAGGTTCCAGAAATTTCAGATTACTAAATTTAGGAGGGGATAAGAATGAAAGAGGATACAAAAATCCTGTTAGTTGCATTTTTTCTTCCACTTCTAATAGCAATATTTTTTACAAATATAGTACATAAACCGCAAGACGTAGTACCATTGTTTTTAGTTCCGACCTTGCTCTGGACTGGATATATAACAGGGAAGGCCAGTGCTAATGTATGGATAGGTACAACATTATTGATAACGTTAGCCATGACGGTATTATACGCATTTCTTTAAATGCATTTATTTAAACGCATTTATTTAAGCATTCGAGGACAGGCTAATCAAGCTAATCAAACTTCGATCAAATTAGTTAAATTTCAAATTATTAAATTTCGATAAATCTCGATTTGTGATAAGGGATTACCATGACTGAAAAAGAAATTATAGAATCCGGAAATATGAAGATGGACTGGGCAAGAAAACATATGCCTGTACTTGCCCTTGTTAGGGAAAATTTTGAGAAAGAAAAGCCCTTAAAAGGCCTGAAAGTGGGAATGGCCCTGCACGTTGAAGCAAAAACTGCAGTCCTTGTAGAAACCCTTGCAGCAGGCGGCGCCCAGGTGGCTATTTCAGGGTGTAATCCCTTAAGTACACAGGACGATGTTTCCCGGGCCCTTGATACTCGAGAAAACATAAGCTGTTTTGCGGAATACGGCTGCTGCACAAGTGAGTATTATGAAGCAATAGATAAGGTCCTTGACATTAAACCTGATATCACAATTGACGACGGGGCAGACCTGATTTTTAAGCTGCATAAGGAAAGGACAGACCTGCTTGAAAAAATCCTCGGAGGCTGTGAAGAAACAACAACAGGTGTGCACAGGCTTCATGCAATGGAAAAGGACAGAGCCTTGAAAATGCCTGTAATTGCGGTAAATGATGCAATGACAAAATACCTTTTTGATAACCGCTATGGCACAGGCCAGTCAGCCTGGGATGGGATTAACAGGACTACAAACCTGCTTGTAGCGGGCAAAAACGTTGTTGTTGCTGGTTATGGCTGGTGCGGGCGAGGAGTTGCAATGCGGGCTTCAGGCCTGGGAGCCAGTGTAATTGTTACCGAGATCGATCCTATAAGAGCACTTGAAGCCAGGATGGACGGGTACAGGGTCATGAAAATGAATGAGGCTGCCAGATTGGGAGAAATTTTCGTAACCACAACAGGAAACCGCGATATCCTTACAGCCGAGCACTTCAAGCTTATGCCGGACGGGGCAATCCTGGCAAATTCAGGGCACTTTAATGTGGAAATTGACATGGAAGCCCTTACTTCTCTTGCAAAATCTAAAAAGACTGTGCGTAACAATATTATGGAATATAACCTCGGGGACAGGCGCATTAACGTAATAGCTGAAGGCAGGCTTGTTAACCTGGCCGCAGGGGACGGGCATCCTGCTGAAGTTATGGATATGAGTTTTGCAAACCAGGCCCTTTGTGTCCGATATATTGCTGAAAACAAGCTTCCTAACGGAGTCCATAAGGTTCCGCAGGCTCTTGATACATATGTGGCAAAAATGAAGCTTAAATCAATGGGCATCAGTATTGATGAGCTCACGGAAGCCCAGGAATGTTATATGACTGGCTGGGAGTGCGGCACTTAATTTGAAAAGGAACAACAGCAGATATACTTAGTAATATTGGGCTGTCAATTCTTTAGCGAAATTTAATGCAATAATTAGACTATTCTCGATTTATTGATATAATGAATCGAGGAAATTCTTTATTTCGAAAAATAATATGTCTATAGCCCTTAAATTTTATTATCAAGGGATAGAATGAAAGAATAAATAGGATAATTAACTGTTAACTATAAATTCCTGAATAAGAAGATACTTTTTAAAACAAGAAATACTATTTTATACTTTAAATAATAGAATTGTAAGTATTCCTATTTTTTATTCCATTCGAATACCCCGCAGCTTGCTGCGGGGATGGAAACTTCCCC
>CAZFNE010000151.1:0-5818 GCA_964520335.1 uncultured Methanosarcinales archaeon
ATACAAAAGGCAAGGGGTCATTATTCAGATATTTGAGCTTGCTAGCAGCGTATCCGGAAGACTGTTCTTCCACAACGGTTAACCGGTGCCCCTCTTCTTCTTTTTTTGCCTCAATAATTCCAATGGGGTTTTTGCCAACAAACAGAACATAATCAGCCGGCCCGATATCTGTAAAATACTCCTTGACAGCAATGCCTCTGGAAACATGCCAATCAATCTTACTCTTATCCTGCACTACCCAACCAGAATCAGTTAGCTTTTTATCAATCTCATTTCTAGCTTTTTGCTCCGGATTTTGGTTATTGTCCATTATTTTTGCCCGCTGGATTCTCTTCCCTTACTACGTTGCACTATAATTCAATTATAGGGCCACCATATTCTAACTATAACCAAAATTGAAGACTCATCATTAATACAAGTATTTTTCTAAATTTGACTATATTTTAAACTCCATTACCAAAACTAACTGATATTTCCTTCCTGAGCTTCGATTTTTATTCTCTATAACAGCAAAATAATCAATTTATAAATTCAAGTAGAGTCTGGATATCCTTTTTCCCTTTCCTGAGTAAGCTTTGTCCGTTTAAAAAGAATAGCGACTGCGCCAATTAAACCAGCTATAAGTAAAGATACGTCTTCCTTTACCCCAAGAGATAGCGCAGCCGAAAAACCAACTACTGACCATAATAGAGGAATGATAATAACATATTTTGGAGGCATATTGGCAAGTATAAGGGCTCCGATGGTGAAAATTGTTGTTGGGCAAGGAAGTCCAAAAGTTGGGGAGAGGGGATAATTATGGCCTAGAAATAGGCCTAGAATTGAATATAGTACGGAACCAAAAAGAATCAGGGATATACCAATAGCAGAACGCCAATTTTTGCTGAATGAGAATTTCAGAGAATTCCTGACAATTCCCTCAAATATAAGAATAAGCCCTTGAAGCATGAAAAGAACACCGAAAAGACGGGCAGTCGGATTAATTGTTGAAAAAAAAGTCCAGTGATAAACAATGCCCATCCATAACCAGAAAAAGGCTAGAATTCCAGAAATTATTTTATTTGAATACTTTCCAGGTTTGAGTATTGAATAAACAGCAACAATAGCAGCGATATATATACCTAATTGAGCCGGCCATACAGCCTCATTGTACTGCTCGAATACTCCAAAAAACTGTTCAGGTGTAAAAGGCAGTTGCATAAATTTGCATTTGCTTTATTCTTTATAAATTTATTCAAAATAATCTGAGCAGTTTATACCTATTAAAATTATTTTCTCGCATATTGTTGAGATACTATAATATTGACTCGCTGTTTGTTGATATTAGACCTAACGATCTCTAACTTTTTCTATCAATTGTTTTTAATAAGTAAATTTTAATTTTGTTACAAGGGGGAAAAACTGCCACGGATGCCCCATTCTTTAGGGTAGCCAACACAATTGCGTTTTACAATTCGAGTTCGTTTTCAGAAAATCAAATTCCTAAAAAATGAAGTAAGAAAAAAGGCAAGTATAGAAGAGAAATATAAATTTAAAAATTATATAGAGTAGATGAAAAGATAAAATAGCTAGAAAAAAATTAAGCTAGAAAAGGGGCGAAATATTTATAGAAATCTCTTTGAAGAAAATAAAACAACATTTAAAAAGTGTTAAGGACATTAATCAAAAAACAGATGATGAAAAAAGTTTATGAAAGAATAGATAACCCAGTTCTAAAGAAGGAAGAAAAGGAATGCGAATTAACGAGGGTAAAAAACCTTTTATCTTACAAATTGGGAAAACACATGCAAAGATGGTGAATAATCTCTCAAATTATGCTATTTGGGGGATGTACGATTTTTTTGATATAGTTGAGACGGTAAAATCAGACATGTCTGAAACACGCTTTTGTTTTAGAGAAACTGGAGAAATCTTAGAAACCTGGGATGAACCGTTTAACGAGCCTTATGAATTTGAAAAACGCGAGACTCAACTCTGTCAGGATACAATTATTTATAAGTGTCATTTACTGGTACGTGATTATGAAATTAAAACAGGCAGATCTTTTATATATCGAGCAGCAATGAATTACATAATTCGCTATTCAATAACTTGAAAACTTAGTTATTGAAATTAATTTCAATATTTTACTATGTGGCTCTAGATTTAATTATACTACTTTTTTGTCGCTCTTATCTTAATTTTGGCTTGAGTTCTCTCCTACCCAATCCAAAATTATTAGATTAAATAATTTTAGTTGGATACTGAGTAAATTTTTTATTTATGTTGCCCCAAAATAAGTATATGAATCCTTCTAAATTTTATATAAAACTTCCCTATTTAGTTCTTTCAGGAATGCTAACTTTATCGCTTTTGCCTTTGATAATTGGGAAGTTTAATTTCGTACTTGCATTCATTTTGATTTTAATAGTATTTTCCTTAATTTATATAGTATTTAGGGGTCTTGCAAATATGATAACGTAATCGTAATATTCGAAGGTTAAAAAGAGTATAAAAATTATTATAAAAATTTAACTATTGTAATACCTTACTCATTCATATACAATATTTTTAAATAGTAGTAAAACATAACTTCCTTCTATGGAAAATTGCTACCCATGCCTGTTTTGTGAAGCTGTTTTTGTAAATCCAGAGTATGCAGAAGATCACATTAAGGAATGTCATTCTAAAGATAAATTAATTTGCAATTGTTGTTCAGATTTATCTAATTGAAATAATCAAACATCTATATTTTAGAAAAAAATACATTTTAAGTCCTGCGTAAAACATTTCATACTTTTGCATACTGGCAATCATTATAAAAGCACGTAATTATCTAGTATAGATGCCCTTCTGCTTAAACTTCATCTTAAATAATGCCTAAAACAGCGCATATAATTTATGGAATCTTTTTTAAAATGGGTATTTTGTATTAAACAAATAGTAACCCCATAAATTTGTAATTTTGTCTTTAATTGAATCGGATTATATTTTCAGGCATACATCTGATTTACCGTTAAATATATAATTGTATAAATTGAAACTTTAAAATGGAATTAAGATTTATATATGCCTTAAAATGTTAGGTAGTAAAAAAGTCCGTTTGAGGTATTATAAATATAATTGTTTCTAGTTGCTCTTAAACAAATTATGGTAGCGTAGCAAAACTCGGAATAAAACTTTCATTACTATGTTGGACTGGAATTTAACCTTATAAGTTTTAAAAATGTGACGCATTATGTACAGTTCAGAATACAAATTAGAAACTCAAGATGTTTCTCTGATAAAAGTCCCTTCTGCCCTTTCATCTGTTTATTCTATTTCTAAGAATAACGTATCTGATAGGCCTTATCTTTCAGTAATTATTCCGTTGCTTAATGAAGAAGAAAATATATTTGATCTGTATAATAAACTGTACAACACTCTCTCAAAGTTGAGGATAGCATACGAAATAATTTTTATTGACGATGGGTCTACAGATAACACCTTTCAGAGGATAAAATCAATCCCTGACGACAGGGTAAGAATAGTAAGGTTTCAACGGAATTATGGAAAAGCCGCAGCTCTTTCCTGTGGGTTCAGGAAATCAAGAGGAAAAGTTGCTATTACTATGGATGGCGACCTGCAGGATGATCCAAAGGAAATCCCAAGATTCCTTGAAAAACTAAAAGAATTCGATATGGTCTCAGGCTGGAAAGGGGAGAGGCATGATCCTTTTTCAAAGACGATCCCTTCCAGGTTTTTTAATAAATTAACAAGATGCGTTACAGGCGTCAAACTTAATGATTTTAACTGTGGATACAAAGCATATCGAAGCGAGGTAGTGAAAAATATAAACTTATACGGGGAGTTCCACAGATATATTCCGATTTTAGCCCACTGGAAAGGTTACACGGTTGGGGAAATAAAAGTAGAACATCATCCAAGAATTCATGGAAAATCAAAATATGGAATAGAAAGAATTCTTAAAGGGTTTTTGGACCTGATAACAATTAAGTTTTTGATATTATACAAAAAAAGCCCCTTACATATTTTTGGGGGCATAGGGCTTTTACTTGGAGCTTTAGGGACCCTTATATCTGCATACCTGCTCTTTTCTTGGATTACAGGTGCGAGTATCGGCAACAGGCCTCTGCTTTTGTTAGGAATATTGCTGATACTTATGGGAGCGCAGTTTTTTTCGCTGGGATTAATAGGGGAACTGGTAACAAACTCCAGAAATAATGATGATTACATCATAAATTTTGAGACTCATGAACTTTAAGACTCTTGGAAAGATAACTGTCAGTCTGGGGCTAATAATCTACCTTATAAGTAAACTGGATATGATGGCTATTTATGAAGCCTTCAGTAAGACGAATGTAGTTTTGCTTTCATTTACCTTTCCTTTCGTTGTTCTCATGTATTTAATAAAGGCAGTAAAATGGCAGGCTTTACTTGAATGCATTGATCTTAAGATTCCAGTACTCAAGTCATTGGAAATAATCCTGATTGGAACCTTCTACGGAGCTGTTACCCCTGGCAGAGCCGGGGAAGTCTCAAGAGCTTTTTATTTAAACACAGATAAATCAAGAGGTATAGCAACAGTAATAATGGACAGGATTATAGATATTCTCTGTCTTCTATTTTTAAGTATTCTGTCAATTAGCTTCTTTTTTAAAGATCAGGTTTTAGTTTATTTGACAGCACTAGCTATGGCCCCTTTTCTTGCTGGAATTTTCCTGACTACAAATGAGAGGGTTGTATCTTTTGTTTTTAAAAAGATCTTTAGAAATACAGAGTACAAGGAGAATTATATAAAGACCATTCGAGAAATTACGAAGAATAAAAGAGTTTTAATTTCCGTTTCTCTACTGACTCTTGCATATTATCTGGTAAACCTGTTAGTATACTGGATTGTAATTAAGTCGATAAGTCCAGCCTTAAAAAACGTGCTTGCATTTTCTTTGCCTATGATTATAGTTTTAGGAAATTTCCCCATATCAATATCAGGCTTTGGGCTTAGAGAGTTTGTAAGTGTTACAATTTTCAGTCTGCTAAATGAAAATGCAGCATATGGTTTTTCCTGCTCAGTAATTCTCTACTTTTTAACAACACTCCCTCCTGCATTATTTGGATTTTTGCTTACCTTAAAAAAGAACCCTTAAAAAAACTAAAATCTAATTATTTTACTAAAAGAAATAAAAAAGCTAAAATTAAAATCATATAATTAAAATCATATAATTAAAATCAATTAATGGATGTACTAATAGATTTATTAAAACGAAAAAAATAATAAAAAAGAGTTCTACAAAACCCCTATTAAACCCCTATAAAAATCCTAAAAAACTTATAAAACCTATAAAAAAGTCTATAACCAGCCTCGGTAAAATGTTTGGAAATAAATTTTCGGGAATTTGGGTGCTTAAATGGAGAAAAATCAAAGTAATAATTATAAAAAATATACCTCAAAAAACCCACTTATGGGCATAGTCATTTCTAACTTTATTAAGAATTTGCAGGACATCGTAGTCCCTTTAGAAAACGTCAAAAATGCTATTGATATCGGTTGTGGAGAAGGATTTATAGCAAACTATCTAAATTTGCCAGCAATAACAGGCGTAGATATTTCAGAAAATGCATTGAAAATAGCAAAATATAGAAATCAGGAATATAATTTTTGTATGGGAAGTGTATACAACCTTTCATTCAAAAGGAATAGTTTTGATCTTGTTGTTGCATCTGAAGTCCTTGAGCATCTTAATGAACCGGAACTGGCTCTTGAAGAGATTAAAAGAGTATCTAAAAAATACTGCATATTCAGTGTACCTAATGAACCTTTTTTCCGGACAATGAATCT
>CAZFNE010000151.1:5918-7614 GCA_964520335.1 uncultured Methanosarcinales archaeon
GGCATAGAATCAATGCCTTTCCAGTCTGCATTTAACCAGATAATGTACTTGCTGTTATCTCCTTTTTTAGAGCTTCACGTTATATACACCATTTTATGGCTTTTAACTTTTGTAATAGGAGGAATTGGCGCTTATCTACTCGTAAAATATCTTACAGGAAATAAGTATGCAGCTTTTCTTGCAGGAATAGTATTTGCCTTTTCTCCGTTTCACTTTTCAAGAGCCCTGTATTTCTTTGGGGCAGCTAGTGTCCAGTGGATTCCTTTTTGTGCCCTATTTCTCATAAAAACAGCAAAAGAGGGAGGAATAAAAAATCCGGTCCTTGCAGGGATATTTTTTATTCTGGTGGCAATGAGTGACCTGCAATATATGATTTTCATGGGGATTTTTGCTGGCCTACTGTTTTTATATGAAGCTTATTTGAAGCTTATTTCCAAGACAAATTATTTTAATTCAGCCACAGAAATGTTGAAAAAATACTCCCTATTTGCTGCCGTTAGTTTTCTAGGGTTATTGCCTTTGACAATTAATGAAATAGCAGTTTCCCTTTCAGGTAAAAACTATCTAAAAGCAAATATCCGGGAAATCCCAGGTCTCTCAAATGACCTTATGAGCTTCTTTCTACCTTCTCACCTGAACCCATTTTTAGGCAGATTTACAACAGATTTTTATTCAAATATTCCAAGCTGGTTTGCTGAAAAAGTGAATTTTATAGGATATGTTGTTCTAGCCCTTTCTTTATTTACATGTTTTAGATTGAGAAAAAACCCGGAAGTAAAATTCTGGATATTAGTCACCCTTTTCTTTTCAATAATTAGCCTGGGCCCGATTTTACATGTTAATGGAGTGTATTCTTTCACTGCCTTTAAGACATATATCACACTCCCATATGTTGTCTTATACGATATAGTTCCTTTTTTAGACAATTGCAGGACTGTTGGCAGGTTTTTTGTTGTTGCAACCCTGGGCTATTCGGTTCTGGCAGGTTATGGGCTTTCTGAATTGTTTAAATATAAACCCGAGAAAAAAGTCCTTATTGCTGCAGTAGTCAGTTCTTTAATAATTTTAGAGTTCCTGTGTATACCTTACCCAACTGTACAGGCCTCAGTTCCAGCTTTTTACGATAAGATCAGCAACGACCAGGAGAATTACGGACTGCTGGAAATTCCTCTGAATCATAATGCAGGATACATGAATTTCGAGTATTTATACTACCAGACAGTACACCATAAACCTCTTGTAGGGGGGTATGCTGCAAGGTATCCTGCTAATATTAGAAGCTTTCAGAAATATACCCCGTTTATACGAGAATTGAATTTTTATCCTGCTCCGCAAGAAGACATTTTGCCTGATGTTACTCAAATAGGAAGTTCTGTTCTGAGGCTTAATAATATCCGGTATGTAATAATCCATACAAATGAGTTATCTGACCAGCAGGTAAATTATGTGAATAAGCTGTTGAAAGATACCCTGAAAACCGTGCCCGACATTTATCCTGAGGATAAACTTATTGTCTATCAGGTTCCGGAAGTAACTCCTGCCCCTTATGTTGTTTTAAATAATGGGTGGAGTACAGTAGAAAAACAGGATGGAGTTCCAACAAGGTGGATTTCAAATAACGCATCTATAACAGTGAATTCAGACCGCCCACTAAATGCTACACTAAAGTTTCAGGCATGGAGCTTATACTATCCTG
>CAZFNE010000152.1:0-7588 GCA_964520335.1 uncultured Methanosarcinales archaeon
AACCATCCGTTCCTATCTTTCCAGATCCAGGCGTAATCCATTATGCAGCACAATAATCTACTCTAATTAATGCATTTAGTTAGATTACTGACAACTATACATGACTTTAATCTGCTTTAAATAACATTTTCTCAAAACAGAAAATGCATTTATTTGAAGCAATTCACAAATTCACAAAAAATCCGTTTTATATGTTGAGTGTGGCGGCCATAGCGGCAGGGCAACTCCTGTACCCATCCCTTACTGTACTGAAGTACGCGAGTCTTCGGGAACTCTGGATCGCTGCCATACTCGCCTTATAATACTTTAAAAACATTTCTTCTCTTTTAGTTAGTCTTTTTAAATTATCTTTCTACTATTTTTGATTGCTTGGTTTTCCATATTTTTAGGTTAATTATTTTATTCTTATATCTTTTAGTCTGCTTGAACGAGCGAAGCGGGTGAAACGGACTTTTTGCTCCTGAAGTGAAACTCGGGTACGCCAGGCCAGCCTTCGGGAATTCTGGATCGCTATCATCTCACCTTATAATTCTTCAATTTCTACTTCTAGTAAATTCTCTAATTCCTAACATCTTTAATATTTAAATTATTTATGAACTTATTTAAATTTCATCTGAAAGAAAAGGCTCTCATACTTTATCAGCAGAAATATGACGCTACAGGTTGCTTTCGTACTCCCCTATAATAATTTTGTTTCTATTGTTTTAAGTTTAGTTTAAAATGTCTATTTCTCAAGTTTTTCCCTCTTTTTATTCCTAAATCATTTTCTAGTATTGCGCTGATATGGAAGTTTTTTCCTTTAGTTTTTTTAGTATCGTCACCCAACACTCGGGTACTTCTTTCCTGTGGTTTTAGTGGACTACTCATATTCTTATAGACTGGGCCCTTTCATTTTTATGCATTCGCAGTTGAGTTCTCTAAAGTAACTTTGGTACACTCATATATTCTTTGATATAAATAGGATTTACGCACTTGAGGTTCAAAATCAAGATCAATAGACATTAATGTTAAAGCTAGATTTTAAACAGTTGAAGGTTTAATGTAGTTGATTATTCAGCTCAACTGCGTAAGTCCTAATAAATTAAATTAAGATCTAGCACTCTACTTACCAAGCTCTTAATCCATACATAGTAAGTAAAAATTTGTTTCTTTGGTGACCACAATATCGAGACTTAGAAGTGATAATTTCAAAAACAATGTAAATAAATTTCTCAAATCATCTGATTTTGGGCAAACGGTCTGGAATAAAAAAGTGTTTTCATTACTTTTTTTCAAATATGTAATTATTAAGAAGGTTAATTGCGTAATAAACACTTCTTTTCGGATTTAATGTAAAATATAAACCTTTAAAAAGGTTATTTTTTTTAATAAGTCTTTAAAATCATTTTTCTCTGTGTGATATTATGTCTGAACATCCGTTCTACCTCCATAAGAAGGAATAATAAAGAATGATATCTATCCGAAAAAAAGCAGTATCTTCTGTCTTATAATGTATTTTAATAATTTTTTAATAATTGCCTCTATTTAATTTTTGAAGTTTAAGCTTAAGATTATTTATAAGTATTAATTGCGCCGTTAGCGACTTTGCTAAAAGTTGGTTCCTTTAAAACCCTTTTTTTATTAATTAAATACTTTAAAATCCTTATTTTTTTAATAAAATCTTTTCAGGCCTTTAGTTGCTATAAGTATGTTTATATTTAATTTTCCTAATTTAGAAATATCAACCGGCGAGTAACCGGTTGATAATTTGAACAAATTTGAGTTATTTTCCTGAGATAACTAGTACCATGAAAACTTAATTATGAATCATCAATTTAGATCAAAACAATATCAGCTGATGGTAGTCATCAAACTATATGTTCAACATTTTGGTTTTCACAATACTAGTACGTTATAATTTGCATAATAGTGTCATTTTCTCAGGGCAATAATGCTTTATTTATGCACTTTGTTTGCATGTCCAATATAATTGGAATAAATTGTTCAAGAAAGCTGTGCATTGTCAATTATTGACTTAATAATCGGCTTGAAATTCAACTAACTGAGTTAATTATGGAGTAGATAAATTATGAATATGAAAAAAATACTCGGCATTCTATTAGCACTTTGTTTCCTGGTGTCCGTGACAGCTGGTGCGGTAAGTGCAAAACCTGTAGAGAAGTTCGACAAAGATAAAAAATTTGACAAACATGACAAATGTTTTAAGAAAATATGGATAAAGGGTTTCTGGGAGAAGAAGGTAGTTAAAAAAGTTACATGGCACCATGGCGAAAAGAAAGTTGTTAAAAAAGTAATTAAGATCTGGCACAAGGGCTACTGGAAAGTAATTAAAGTACCCTGCAAACACAACGGCCACAACGACCACAGATAATTTAGTAAAGATTTACTAAATATGAATCTAATGATAAAGGCTACACATTAATGCAGCCTTTCTCATTAACTTCTTCAATTTAAAATTCCTACTTTTCAGTCAGAACTTTTACTAAAGACATCCTTTTCCATATATTTCTGAGAGAAAGTTCTACACGATGAAGTTGCAAATGTAGTATTTTAAGGACAGCTAATAACTTAAAACTCAGGTCTATGTTTTAAATAATATAAAAAATTCGTAAATTTTAAAACTTTTCATCTATTAGTATTACAATATTCTCTCTTCCGCTCTTGAATTTTTTAATCAAACCTCTTTTTTCTAGATCTGAAAGCATAAGACTAACTTTTACTTCAGATTGCTTTAACTTAGCTCGCAGGTCTTTTTGAGCAATTCGACCTCTATTAGCACGAATTACATTAATAACTTCTTGGAGTTCTGGAGGCAAAGGGAGCACAGTTTTATGACTGGAAGAGTGAATGTCTGAATTGTATATAGGTTCTTCTATTACATTTTCAACTGGGGAAAACTCTTCTATAGAAGAATTAAAATTATTGCTGGAATTATTGTTTTTAATTTCTTCCTGAACAAAAGTTTTTTTTCCTGAATATTTGTACTTTCTATAAAATATATAGCCTGTACCAAACAGGATAAATGCAAGACCTATTTGCAAATTAGTCCTATTAGAATAATTAATTTCATTTAATCCTTTTAAGTTTGAACCGATATTAGGTTTTTCAGAATAAACGGGGAGGAGCATGAGGTCATATATATAACTTGCACCGTCCCCCTCATTTATTATTTGGATAGTTTCTTCTACTGAGTAAGTAAGAATATTATTTTGATAATACTTCGCAGTAATTGTATAGTTTCCAGGCAGGAGTTCAAACGAATATGTACCATTTTTTGCTACCCACGACTGGGATGGAGTAGAGTTTACGTAAATTATAACATTTTCAAGTGGTTCTAAAGTATCCCAATTATATGCTGTTCCGTGAATTAAGACAGTATTATTGTTATTATTGTTTGCTAAAGCAGGCCCTCCTAGAGCAAGCACAATAATAGTACAAATAATAAGAAATTTCGTATTCATTGTTATCTTGAAGCCTTTGGTTTCTTTTAAAAATAAAAAATGAAATACTTAAAAAGTTTTAATAAAAATGATACATTTCTAATTATCTCCAAATAAGTATTTAATTTTTTATTTGAATAGTAACGTACAGATATCCACTTTTTTTATATTTTGTAATTAATATTTTTTCAACAGTAGTATTCAGTTTTGAATACGACAATATGTCCTTTTTTATTCAACATTGTTATTTTTTCTGACTCTTTAACATCCAAAAATAAAGGGGACTTATTAAGAGACTTTATTGTTTTTCACTTAAAAAGCGGAGATCGTAAATAAGTATTTCGTTTTTTTCTTAGACAAGCTACCTAAAATAGAGTAAATATCAACTCTCAGACAAATTAACAGATTAAAATAAAAGTCATAAATAACAGATTGTAAGACATAAATATTGTATAAGTTCAAAGCAATTTAAATTTCAGATAATCTCTAATGAAATTAATTTTTAGACTAACTTTAAGTTCTTGTCATATAATTTCGATAAGATATTCAATTGAAATCAAGTATAAATACTTAATATGTATGGAGTTATTTAGATGATCTGTTGTATATAATATAAAAGTAGCGTTCCTTATATATTTAATCTATGTATTTTTACCAATAAAGTTTTAAAAAAGATAGTTGAATTATGAATATTAAAATTAATTGCTACCAACATTCCCTAAAATCCGGTCTCTGTAAAAAATCAGTTAGTACCGGCTTTTAAAGCTTATCTATTTTTTAAGCAAGAATATCTCTCCTGATTATAACCTTTAAGATATCCGGCTCTGTACCCATCATTATATCCTGCTTTATATTCTCCTGTCCAATTCTTTTGATTAAAGGGGCCAGGCATCTTTTTGAGAACATTTGTGCGGCCATGTTTAGTGCAATCTTTTGCACCATCTTTTTTTCCCTCTTTTTCGCCCTTTTTTTTGCCATCATCATAACCGTTTTTGTAATTCTTGTAATTCTTTTTAGAGGCACTCGGTTTTGCATCTACTGATACAGCTGTTACAGAAATTAAAAACAACACTACAAGCAAAATAGTCAATAATTTCTTTATCCTACCAGGTAGTTTATTTCCCATAATCATACTCTCTTTTAGTCCCTATAAAATGTAAATAAATTCTAACATTATGGAACGATTCATTTTTAAGACATATTTTTGAGTCAAGATTAGTCTTTGAAACTGAATCGTTACTCTAGGTGTCTGCAACTGTTAGCCTGAGAGATACAACTAATATTCAAAGTAAATGACTTGGAAACTTATTTATATTAAGAGTTTCTCTGTTCCACATTTTGTGAAGTAAGTTTAATGATCGTCTAGCTAATAAGTCATTAGCTAATAATTAACAGGGGCCACATTTAAATATAAATTTACTTAATTGTACTTATATAAAGAGAAAATTTGAATCGATTTACTTAATAAAATAAGCTTTAAAAAAGCTTATATTTTGAATATAAGCTTAAGTTTACTACCTACTATTTATCAAACACTTTAAAAGATATATTTACAGGGGCGTTATTGGAATGAAATCTAAAACAGTGATTCTTAAATTGAGAATACTTCACTAATTCAAAATCTGTAGAAAAAATAAAACTGTTTTAAGTTGGTTTTATTGACTTATTGTATAAAATAAAAGAGAATCAGGCAGAAGAAAGTGCCACAATGGCTTCTGCGAGATCTCCGTTTGAGTTCTTTAAAGCTTCCCTGGCTTTTTCTTCAGAAACGCCGGTTTGCTCCATTACGAGTTTTATATCTTCAGCGGGAATTTCCAGTTCTTTGGGGACTTCTTTTACGTCACCTACGATTTGATAGGTATCCGAACCCTGGACTCTCATTATAGTGACATTTGCATTTTCTATAATAATATTGGAATCTGCCATCTTAATGACTACTTCCTGGACATCCTGGAGCTCTTTAACATCAATCCCCATCTGTTTCATCATTTGCTTCATCTTAGCCGGGTTCATTCCTCCCCGGCCGCCCACGCCTCCCATTCCTGGAAACATAAATTTGCACTCCTTTTTTAATTTTGTTTGCTTCTTCAGGTTAGGACTCTTAGGTCCTCAGCGCAGTTTTATTTTCGATTAATGGCATCCACCGCAGGTTCCGCATCCGGCACCGGCTGAGGGGTTGCGAATTAAGAAGCCTTTTCCGTTTTCATCTTCAATGAAATCAATGCTGCCTTCGGAGAAGGTATTTTCAATATCTTTGTTCATGACGAGTTTAATCCCGTTGCTTTCCATGGTTACATCGTCGTCTTGAACTTCATCGTCAAAGGCGAGGCCGTACTGGATTCCACTGCAGGCAACCCCGGCAACAAAGATTCTGAGAGCAAGTCCAGGCTTATCTTCCTGTTCGAGTAAGATCTTCAGTTCTGAAGCAGCTTTTTGTGTAACTTCAATCATTTTATGCACCTCTTTTTATTCTTCTATTTGTGAAATGTCTATAGATACTGTTTTCTATAAGATGCCATCCGTCACGCTTACAGATAATTTTCAAACATTATATAATCTTGCATCTTATACATATAATATTTATCTTTGCGCTTATTTTTCCTGAAAAAGGTTTTTCTGTCGGAATTTCTGGAAGAGCAGGGCTTTGATTCCTTTTTTAAGAAATCCTGATGTTCACTAATATATAAATCTATTTTCAATTTTATATATTTTTCTTTTAATAATTTCTCAAGCCTTTTTTTCTATTTATTTTTCAATAAATTCTTCGGTAAATTCTTCAATTAATATTTCTGCCCCACTTTGCCGAATCATTTTTTAAATTTTCCCTTCACAGAAATTCGGCATCTTCATCTATAGGTTCTTCTAGGACTTTCGCATTATACGCATTGATCTCAACGGAATTGCGTTTTCCTTTCACTTCCCATACAGGAATATATATGAGTTCAATATCAAGCCTTATTTCTTCCGGCCTTGGCCTGATATTTCTCTGCTCATAAATAATTGCTTGCCCTTCCATATTATTAAAGCGCAGCTCACGGGTATTTTCTTCTATAATTAAATCAAGGAGAATTTTCTCTGCCTGTTTCTTATCCACATTCTGCCTTTTAATTTCATACTTTACCGGTGGAATTCTCGTAGGCGTACTGAGCCCTTCAATTTCCATTTTCTCCTTTGACTTATTTAATGCATTAAGAAACCCTTTTCCTTCTCCGGCAATACTCAAGACTTTTGACCTGAAGCGCTTTTCTGCTTCAACATTATACCTGTATTTCCAGAAAGGCACAAATTTCAGAACTACCTCTTTAGGGTTGCTAAGGTATGGCTTTACAATATTAATAGCCTGGTCTTGAGAAATCCTCGGTTCAACTGAATGAATATTTAACGTCTCGTATAAGTCAACTCCCGAGTCTTCCTCCTGCTCCGTTTTTTCGAGATCTTCTTCATATGTACATAAAGACAGCCTCGATTTAGAAGAATTTAAGTCTATTCTGGCCGGCTGCCCCTGAAACGAAACAATTTCCCTATTCATTTCCCTGCTAATTTCTCTATTCGTTTCTCTGTTGATTTCCCTATTCATTCCCTTATTTATTCCCCTATTCAAATAGAGTTCCTGCTCGATCTCAGAGTCTTTCGTTCTCCAGTTTTCCAGAGGCATTCCAGACCCGTATTTTGTTAGTGAGTTCATTGCTTCGCTTATCAATTGGCTTTCAGGCTCAAAACAGGGTTCTCTCTTTTTTCCTTCTATATTTGTAAGAACTGCCCTCCCTATCTGAAGGGCTAATTCGTCCCTATCCCAGAGATAAATCCCAAGCTCAGCCGCATAATTCCCAAACTCTTTTGGGATTTTATGAGGCATTACATATATGCCCGTACACCCGCCTATCTTTTGAGAAAAATTTTTAATCTCTTCATAATCTGGCTGGAAAGCGCATTTTACGTACGCCTGGTGCCCATTTTTTTCCACAAGAATATCGGAATGACTGGATATTATGACATTATATCCTGAGGATTTGAAGATGTCTACGAGGATTTCTAAAAGGTCTTGCTGCATGATTCTCACTTCCTTATTTCCTGCACACCTAAAATAGTTTATGTTACACTTAAAATATAATAATTTTAGATCATCCTGCGTCCCAATTTTTTCCTCT
>CAZFNE010000153.1:0-7576 GCA_964520335.1 uncultured Methanosarcinales archaeon
AAATTCGGTGCAAAAATCTCCCAAATATTTTTTTTCTTTAAAATTCGAAAAATGGAAAATTTATAAAATTAAACCTGCTGCCAGTTTCTATATTTTTCAGGTTTTGTTCTTATATTTTTTTTCATACATATTCAGTTAAAATAATAACAATATATTCTAAATTAAATTTCTATAATTGATTTATATAATAGAATTTATATAAATAGAACTGTCTTACATGTTGAAATAAGAAAAAGAGGAGGAGAAAATATGGGTGGATGTGATCCAATAACATATCACAACATTACGCAAAATGTATTTAATAATCTAAAAAATAAACTTGCTAATGTAGGAATAAATATACCTGCAGGAAACGAAGGTGAAATTGAAGGATATGGAGTCAAAGGTCATTTCAAATGGGATGGATCTTCAAATCTCACTGTTACAGTCACCGATAAGCCATTAGTTCTCCCCTGTGGGATAATAATGGGAAAGTTCAATGATGCTGTGCATGACGCTGGTGGAAGCTAATTCATAAGCAGTACTAAAAAATAGTAAGCATTTTGCAAAAGGCAATTGACTGTTTTTCTAAGTTACACTTTGAATATACAAGGCTAGTTTTTGACAACTTTATTGGACAAAGATCCCATCTGCGTGAATAGTTTAATGGTTTCTTTGTCCCTTATAAACCTTAAACTGGATACTTTGGCCCTTTATTTTGCATTCAGTTATTTTCTAAAATTATTCTGCTATTTCTTTATAATGTGAAACCTTTAATAAAATCCTATCATTTATTTAAGTATGAAGCCGGTAAAATTTTTTCAAATTTTTATAGGTATTCCTGCTATCGCCGCTTATGTTTATACAGTCGTTCGTTTGTATAAAAATATGAAAGACTAATGCTGGTAATTGGATGGGATTTTTTATCTTGACTTTTAAGATAATTTACTTTATCAGATTCATTTTCAACAAATTATTCCAGATCAACCAAGTTATTTTCTTTTTTACTTGCCTTTCAAAATAGCCATCAAAAATGATATCAATTTGAGCTTTTTTCATCCCAAAAACGTGTAACACTCTTTAAATCCTGATATTTTGTAGTCTTACATTTTGAGACCATATTTTTTCCTCTCGATAATCCAAATTAAAAACGAATATCCATCTATTTGGGTTATTTTACTTTCTGTAAATCTTTAATTATTTTCCCTGAGAGTTACTACATAAATCCAAAAAACATAGGTAACTATCTCGTAAGGGAAAATAAGGGGAAAAGAACTAAAAAAATCAATTATATTGAAAATCAGCCTGTTGTAAGGCTTTCATTCTTGGAGCAGAAAATAGTCTCACCGAAGTCGAGATTATAGTTTACTAGAGCGATTGTTCTCAAACGGGGTAGCTCTGTTTACTCGAAAAGATTGTGGTTCTGGTATTTTTGATTAAGATTTTTTTTAAAAATCGAACAGGACTCTTAATAGATATGTTTATATCTTTACATGTTTCAACTGTCTTAGTATATTTTCAATGTCTATCTACTTTTGGTGTATTTTTATTTAATTATTCTATAAAAATAGGGGGAAACATTAATGAAAATTAAGACAAGGTCACGTTCAATAGTTCTAGCATCAGCATTTCTGATTTTATTTTTAATTCTCATCTCGTCTACGGCTTCGGGAGCTACTGATCAAAGTGCATCGCCTACGGGGCCAGAATCAATAACTTATAATGTTGTTGAAGCCCATTATAAATGTGATAGCTGGTCTAATGAACAGTATCCACTAATTAATTTATTTGAAGGGAACTATACTCCATTACTTGCCAATGGCGATCCAATATGGCGATCCCACGTTAACAAGCTCTCCAAGCTCGTTCTTGACAGCAATAAGAAGTACACCCTCAAGACCGGCGAAAAACTTGATCTTGGCCAGGACTACACTCTCGAAGTCAAACAGATTGATATTGACGGCAAGAAGGTCTGGCTCGAATTCGACAAAAATGGACAATATGTCGATGACGCAATCATCTCAACTGATTCTGGCAATCAGACCTGGATCTGCAAACTTGACAAAATCCAGGGAGAAGACAATACTAATGTTCTGAAAGTCCATGTTAATCAGGTCTTCCAAGGTGCAGATGACAGCATTGCTCAGATCGATGGTGTCTGGCTCATTGACTACGCAAACGCTAAGACTCTCGAAGTCGGGGACAAAATCGGAGAAATCACACTTACGCAAATCATTAACGGGGTAGATGAATCTAACCTTGGAAGTCTTGTATTCGAGCCTCATGTATATGCATATATTACGAACACCGAAAGTAACACTGTCTCTGTAATTGATACATCCACAAACACTGTTATAGCCACAGTGAATGCAGGAAGCTGGCCTTGGGGAGTTGCAGTAAATCCAATGGGAACAAAGGTGTATGTGACGAACTGTAATATCGATACCGTCTCTATAATTGACACAGCCACAAACACTGTTACAGGCACGGTGAACGTAGGAACCTATCCTTATGGAATTGCAATCAGCCCCGATGGAAAAAAGGTATATGTTGCGAACGAATACAGTAACAATGTTTCTGTAATTGACACGGCGACTAATACTGTTACAGCCACAGTGAATGTCGGATTTGGTCCTCACGGAGTTGCATTTATTCCTGATGGAACAAAGGTATATGTGACAGACTATGACGATAGCGCTCTCTCTACCGGCAATGTCTCTGTAATTAACACAACCACAAACAGTGTTACAGCTACGATCAATGTGGGAAGATGGCCTCGTGGAATTGCCGTAAACCCGGCAGGAACAAAAGTATACGTAGCTAACTTCTTTAGCAACACAGTTTCTATAATTGACACAGCAACTGACACTATTACAGACACGGTGAATGTAGGAACCCATCCTTATGGAATTGCGGTCACACCAGATGGAACAAAAGTATATATAGCTAACACGGGCATCAATACCGTTTTTGTAATTGATACTGCAACAAACACTGTTACAGACATGGTGAATGTGGGATTCTCTCCTTATGGAGTTGCAGTCACTCCAGATGGGACTAAAGTTTATGTGGCGAACTTGAACAGTAACACAGTTTCTATAATTGACACGGCAACTGACACTGTTACAGACACGGTGGATGTAGGGTTAAGTCCTTCTGCCTTCGGACAGTTTATAAGTCCTCTTCCAGTATTAGAACCATTACTTCCTGTAGCAAACTTCAGTACCGATATAACCAAAGGTAATATTCCTTTATCTATCCAGTTTACAGATCTCTCTGAAAATGCAGTAGAATGGAACTGGAACTTTGGAGACGGAATTACTTCAACTGAGCAGAATCCAACTCATACTTACTATGCGGAAGGAAACTATACTGTTACCTTGACGGTAAGCAATACAGACGGCATGGATTCAAAACTTTCTACGATTACCGTATTTGGACCTGTGCATCTTGCTGAACAAAACTTTAGTAGCAATGCAACAAATATTTATGCTCCGGTTAATATTCAGATTGGAAATCTTTCACAGAATGCAACTACAATAAACTGGAACATTGGATCACAGCACTTGGGTACAAATTTTAGTGGTAACGGGCAAAACGTTTCTGCTCCAGTTACTGTGCAAATTGGTGATGTTTCGCAGAATTCAACCACAATAAACTGGAATATCCATGCCTAAAAGTATTGAAAAATAGAAATAAGAATGCTTTAAGCTGAGATCTAATAACAAGGAGCCTATCCCAAAACTCCTAATTGCGTTATTTAATCCCGAATTTTAAATGATTAATCGATTTTCTGGTATGGGAAATAATTCTGAGATTCTTAACTATTTTTGCAGAAAACTGAGTTTTGGGATGAGCTCAAGATATAAAGTTAGGAATATCGACATGGGACAAAATCCCATGTTTAAATTTTTGATAGCCTATACTATGAAGTGGAAAATGAGCCTATTTTTTCGTTTATAATCATTTTATAGTATTGACCATATAATGCTTTTAAAAGGTCGCTAGCAGATAACCCGATATTTTTGCGACCATATTTTTCCTATTGATAATCCCATCGTATTCTGCAGGGACAAAGATACGTATTCCATTTACATAAATGGCTTCTTTGTTCCTTGTAAAAACAGAAATTGGATACTTTTCTTTCATTATTAGCCATACAGTTTCTTTCTTAAAAGTACTTTATTATTGCTTGAATATGGCTATAATTGAGGCGAATTTAATGAAATAAAGTTCAAAAATACAGTAGTTTGAGGTAGAAGTACTGTATTTTTGGAGGGCTTTCTGGAGTCTATTCTATCACTTTTTGTTAACAAATCACCTGCTTATAAAAAACGACACATCTGCAAAAATTAACCATCAAAAGACTTATTCCATTTTTAGGCAGAAAACTATCCCTTCGATGAATGTATTCGAAAGAGGTTTTACTAAAAATTCCTCTTTATCAGTAAAGGTATGTGAAAAGAAGTGATATCTGAGATATCGGATTAAAACTCTTTTAGCCTTTATTGTATGATTTTAAGATATGCTATAAGCTACTTCATGAGGTGATCTTAAATCAATTATCATTCTATATACTGTATCTACGTCCATTATATTATCAAAACTAAGTGCCTCGACACTGTATGAATTTTCTCCGGCACCGCTGTTATCAAACCGAATTGTGCCACTACCATCTTTTTTGACAGTTTTATTTAGAACAGGTATTTGGTTTATTACTATGGATTCGACTTTTTTATTGGACGAATTAATTAGAATTATAATTCTTTGATTCGTTACTGCATAGTAGGTTCTTTTCTTTCGGTAGTTTTTATAAATTATACTCCCAAGAACCATACATAACCCAAGTAAAAGAAGGAGTAAACCAAAAATCATAGCGAATATGTCAAATGATTGAAAAATAGTGATATATTCAATAAAACTTCCAATGCCTAGAAGAGGAAATCCAAACAAAATTAGTAATATATATCCACCTGGCAAAACAAAACCTTTTTTAGGCTGTCCTGTCCACAATATTTTTTCGTCTTTCAGCATTTCATTTTGGAACAAAGTTTGTGTAGATGGAGCTGCTCCTGTAAATGAAGGAGCCTGTGAAAAAAAGAATGCATTTTTCATTAAGTTATCAACTCTAATATTTTTGGTTCATTTCGATAACTTATAACATAACAACGTATTAACATATAATATTTTCAGAGACAGTATTGGGGAAATAGTGAATACAAACAGGATTCCAAGTAATTTGGAAAAGTATAAATTGTTTTTAAATTTAATATCTTTCACATTGGGAACGGAGAATTGATATAAGTGCCCTAAAATCATGAAAAATCTAAATTTCAAACTAATTCGTTCACGCAAAAAAATTTCGGTATCGACTAATTATGGCTATGTGTTTGAGCTCATATTCATTACAGACACTATAGAATACAAAAACCAATACACATGTGAAAATTAACCATCAAAAGCTTATTCCATTTTTGGGCAGAAAATTATCCCTTTGATGAATGTATTCGAAAGAGGTTTTACTAAAAAATCCTCTTTATCAGTAAAGGTGTGTGAAAAGAAGTGATATCTGAGATATCGGATTAAAACTCTTTTAGCCTTTATTGTATGATTTTAAGATATGCTATAAGCTACTTCATGAGGTGATCTTAAATCAATTATCATTCTATATACTGTATCTACGTCCATTATATTATCAAAACTAAGTGCCTCGACACTGTATGAATTTTCTCCGGCACCGCTGTTATCAAACCGAATTGTGCCACTACCATCTTTTTTGACAGTTTTATTTAGAACAGGTATTTGGTTTATTACTATGGATTCGACTTTTTTATTGGATGAATTAATTAGAATTATAATTCTTTGATTCGTTACTGCATAATAAGTTCTTTTCGTTTGGTAGTTTCTAGAAGATATATTCCCAAGAACCATACATAACCCAGGTAGAAGAAAGAGTAAACCAAAAATCATAGCGAATAAGTCAAATGATTGAATAGCGCCGTATTCAAAAAAACTTCCCATGCCTATAAAAAAAAGTCCAGCCAAAATTTGTAATATATCTCTAATTGTCAAAACAAAACCTTTTTTAGGCTGTCCTGTCCACAATATTTTTTCGTCTTTCAGCATTTCATTTTGGAACAAAGTTTGTGTAGATGGAGCTGCTCCTGTAAATGAAGGAGCCTGTGAAAAAAAGAATGCATTTTTCATTAAGTTATCAACTCTAATATTTTTGGTTCATTTCGATAACTTATAACATAACAACGTATTAACATATAATATTTTCAGAGACAGTATTGGGGAAATAGTGTATAATAACCAGGAATGAACTTTACCTTCAAGGCTATCGCAATGAAGAAGCTTACTAGATTTGGGAGTTTGCATCTTGCATAGGTGAAGGATAGATCGAGCGTTGTGAGATTAAAATTAGATAGAAGTTCCTAAATTTCAACTATCTTCTTTATATGATTTTAAGATATGCTATAAGCTACTTCATGAGGTGATCTTAAATCACTAATCACTCTATATACTGTATCTACGTCCATTATATTATCAAAACTAAGTGCCTCGATACGCTGTGAATCTTCTCCGGTACCTATGTAACCGGTGTTATCAAACTGAATTGTGCCACTACCATCTTTTTTGACAGTTTTATTTAGAACAGGTATTTGGTTTATTACTATGGATTCGACTTTTTTATTGGATGAATTAATTAGAATTATAATTCTTTGATTCGTTACTGCATAATAAGTTCTTTTCTTTTGGTAGTTTTTTGAAATTACAATCCCAAAAACCAGATATAACCCAGCTAGAATAAAGGGTAAAGTAAAAATAATCAGGACGATTATAAGGGATTGATCGAGGTCATATCCCACATAACTTATAGCGCCTATAAAAAAAAGTCCAAATAAAATTCCGGATATATCTTCACCTGTCAAAACAAAACCTTTTTTAGGCTGTCCTGACCACAATATTTTTTCGTCTTTCAGCATTTCATTTTGGAACAAAGTTTGTGCAGATGGAGCTGCTCCTGTAAATGAAGGAGCCTGTGAAAAAAAGGATTCATTTTTCATTAAGTTATCAACTCTAATATTTTTGGTTCATTTCGATAACTTATAACATAACAACGTATTAACATATAATATTTTCAGAGACAGTATTGGGGAAATAGTGAATACAAACAGGATTCCAAGTAATTTGGAAAAGTATAAATTGTTTTTAAATTTAATATCTTTATCGATTACTCCAATATCAAATGAAAAAATATTCAGAAATACTTAGGAAGATTTACTATGTGTCTTTTGTAATTGTTAAGAAAAAAGCACAACAGGCAATAAAAATTTAAAAAATAATAAAGTACTTTTTTAATTAAAAGCTAAAAAATATCCCAGCTTTTTGAGATCTGCTTTATTGTATATTCCTTTTTGTGTTATTTAATAAGGAAAATACCTCACTGTGTGCTTGACAAGCTCACTTTTAGATTAGTCCTCTTGAGCGAACGAAGTGAGCGAAAAGGACACCGTCCTTCCGAGACGTGACTCGGATGTGAAAAGAATTCCAACTTTTAAATATAGGCTATAGTCTGCTTGAGCGAAGCGAA
>CAZFNE010000154.1:0-3070 GCA_964520335.1 uncultured Methanosarcinales archaeon
GTTGATGTTTCAGCCGGAGTCACTTCAGTAACTGGAGTTTGCTCTACCTTTTCGGTTACAGCTACTACTTCCTGTACCGGAGTTACAACTTCCTGACCAGTAACAACTTCGACTGCAGTTACAGCCTTTTCTGGAGTTCCTGCTTCCCCCGGCGTTCCTGCCGGAGCTTCAGATTGATTTTGATTACTAGAGCATCCTATTGCCAGGAATACGCCCAGCAATACCAATAAAACTATCAGTATTTTTTTCATATATTTTCCCCATTGATTCAAACGGTTTATAATAACTACTTTATAATTGATATTGGGGTTTTATAAGAATTACTGCTTAATTCTGAACATAATTCCTTCAAGTCCTTATTTAGGCTTTAAATTAATATTCAAACTTTTTAAGATAAATAAATCGTCAATAAAATTTGTATATTTTTTTGTTTTCATAATTATTGATTGAGCTTCTATCTAGATTTTTTTGGATAAATTATTCTATAAAATATGTAACTCTCAATTGTCAAAATAAGGTCAGCTAATTACGAATATCCAAAATAATGAAGAATATAAAAAAGAAAGATGTACGAATAATATGCAGGATAAAGGCAGAGCCTGAGTTATATAAAATAATAACCCAAGCTTTAAAAAATTAATTAATTAGTCCTTTGCCTTATAACTTATTTAGTTTCCTGTACTGGGTGTTACTTTAATTACTCCTCCAGTACCTTGAGTTTCCTTGGTTTGTGTTGTTTCTGCAGCCGTAATTTCTTCCTGGGCTATGACCTCTTCGTCTGTTGCGCCTCCAGTCTGTGTCATTGCTTCAGTTGCAGTCTTAGTTGAAGTTTGAGCTGGAGTCTGGGTTGCGGCTCCTGCTTCTGTTACTCCTTCGGCCGGAGTTACTGCTTGAACTGGTGTTTGTTCTACGGTTTCGGTCACAGCTACTACTTCCTGTACTGGAGTTACAGCTTCTTGTCCAGTAACTTCTTCGACTGCAGTTACAGCCTTTTCTGGTGTTCCTGCTTCGCCTGGCGTTCCTGCTGGTGCTTGGGATTGATTTTGATTACCCGCACATCCTATTGCCAGGAATACCCCAAGTAATATCATCAAAACTATCAGTATTTTTTTCATAGTATCTCCCATTTAATTTGGATGTTTTATAATAATTGCTTTATAATTGATATTAAGGTTTTATAAGAATTACTGCTTAATTCTGAACATAATTTCTTTTAATATTTAGAAAATTTTAATTATGTATTTAGTTTAGGTTTCCTTAAGTAAAGATAACCAGATTAGACCATTGCATCTGTTTTCGATCTTACTTTTCTTATTAATTATAATAATGCGAAGTTTCAATCTTATTTAACGACTTTTTAGGGGAAAGTCACGAAAACAAAATCCGTAATCTTTATACTGAGAGGTAAATTGTAGCTATGACTCGCTTTCTTCTAAGGGATGCAAATCCCGAGTGTAAGTGCCAGACTTTCTTTTGCAAAATAGAGTTTGATACTTACAGAACAAAAAGTAAAATATCTCACTAAAGTTAATGAACTAATTAAGCAAAAAGCCGATATTTAAGCTAGAATTGTTACAAATGAAAAGGGAAAACCAATTAAATAATCCAGGATTGATGTACAGAAATGTGCGTAGCTTTGTGATTGTTATACAGAGAATTCACCTGAATTTCTGAGAGATAATATCTTATATAAAGGAAATAAAAAGAGCTATGTTACCTCTAAATCTCTAGGAATCATTTTTATAATAATGTCCTGGAGCTTTCCTTTCTGGCAGTCTCAGGCTTGCAGCCCCTGCACTGTGCGCAGGAAATGTTTATTTACTCAAAAACGCCTCAAATTTACCCGGATCAGCTCTGGAATTTGTAAAATTAAAACAATTGTTGTAAATCAATAATCAAATTATCAAAGACAGGATTTAATTTATTTTTAGATTTAATCTGTTTTTATCTTGGAAAAATTAAATTAATTCAGAGCGTAATTTTTTAGTTTGAAACACAATCAGATTTTTATTCCCTATGAATCTGTTATTCACCCAAACGGGATAATCCGGAAGAGATGGACTGGATCAGATAAAAGCCTGGAAAAGTTAAATCTCGTCCAGTGAATACAGTTAATTGGAAAGTAATACTTATTTAGAAGAGAAAGGTGTAAATGCTGTTATTGAATTTAATCCGAGGTTTTCATGAAAGCGTCAGACCTTTTCGTTGCCCAGCTCTTGGAGGAGGGAGTAGAATATGTTTTTGGACTCCCAGGGGAAGAAAATCTTGATCTTCTAGAGTCTCTTCGAACTTCCGGAATAAAAATAATAATTACGAGGCATGAGCAGGCTGCAGCTTTCATGGCTGCAGCTTATGGGAGGCTTACAGGAAAACCTGGGGTTTGTTTTTCAACCCTGGGACCAGGAGCAACCAACCTTGTTACCGGAGTTGCCCAGGCACAGCTTACAGGCGCGCCTTTTATTTCTATCTCAGGCCAGAAGGCTTTAATTGATAACTGGCAGGCTCGTTTTCAGCTTGTAGACGTAGTCAGAATGATGGAACCGCTCTGTAAAAAGGCGGTTTCAATTAAAGATCCGGGAATGATTCCAACAGTAATTCGGAATGCTTTCAAGTATGCAGAAGCTGAAAGGCCGGGAGCTGTACACATCGAACTTCCTGAAGATGTCGCGGAAAAGAATACAGATGCAGAAATCCAGAAAAGGAGTGAAATTAGAATCCCTTCTCCAGATCCTCAAGCTATTAAAAAGGCCGCAACCCTGATTTCAAAAGCTAAAAACCCTTTAATCATAGTTTCTTCAGGAGCAAATAGAAAAGCAGTTAGCTGTGAACTTGAAGATTTCGTCCGGAAAACAGGGCTCTATCTTGTACATACACAGATGGGCAAAGGTGTCGTCCCTGATGATTGCCCTTACAGTCTCTTTGCAACAGGAATTCATGCACGGGACTATGTCAATTGCGGAATCGACGGGGCAGACCTGATAATAACAGTTGGATATGATATCGTCGAATACCCGCCTTACCTCTGGAATGGAAATCTGGATAAAACGATAGTAAATATCGATTATGTAGA
>CAZFNE010000154.1:3170-7500 GCA_964520335.1 uncultured Methanosarcinales archaeon
CCAAACACTGTTATTCTTGACAACGCCCTTGCAACTATGGGAGCGGGACTTTCTTCAGGTTTAACAGCCAAAATACTTAATCCCGGAAGAAGAGTGCTTGCTATCTGCGGAGATGGCGGCTTTATGATGAACTGCCAGGAACTTGAAACCGCAGTACGTTATAATGTGCCCTTGGTCGTGCTTATTCTTAATGACAACGCCTTTGGTTTTATCAAATGGAAACAGAAAAAAATGCATTTCCAGGACTTTGGGCTTGATTATGGGAACCCTGATTTCTCTCACTTTGCCGAGAGTTTTGGAGCTTCAGGTTTCAAGGTCAAAGAGGAAGACTCCCTTAATGAAGTCCTGGAAAAGGCTTTTGCCCTTAACAAAGTAGTTGTCATCGAATGCCCAATAGACTATTCTGTCAATTACGAGACATTTTCCATAGAGCTTGGTAATCTTGTCTGCAAATTTTAAAATATTAATTCGAATTCCGATTTTTATCTCGGATTACAATTAGCCGTAGGAAAAACGAAAGAACAGAAGAAAATTTAAGAGGTAAAAATTTAAGAAAGGAATAAGAGAGGATTAATAAAGGAATGAAAAAGGAATCTAAAACAGCTTAAATGTAATATTCAACATAAAATCTGTAAGCAACCTGAAGTTCTTCCAGTCCCCTGATGTCCAATTCTCTGAGGAAAGCTTCAAAAGTTGCCTGCCTGGATTTATAGACCTTTTCCCCCAGGCTCTTGAAAGTAACTTCACATGCTATATTATCCGGAAGCTGGGTGTCAAAATTCTCACATTTTTCCAGTATTTTTAGGACAAGCTTTTTCAGCTCTTCAGGTTTGAAGGCCTTTTCATTTTCAGGGATATAATTTACTTCGACTATTAGTTCTTCCTTGCCCGTTAAATCAGCCCAGAATCCGGAGAGTTCAGTGCCCTCCAGTTTGTAGTCCTGAAGCTCAAAACTTCTTGTTATTGTATTTTTAATTTTACCCTCTTCCATGTATTCAATTTATAAAGTGAATGTATATAAACCATCTCAATAAGCATCTCAACAAACTCAAAATACAGCCAGGTTGCAAGATTTTACAATTTGTTTCGAATAAATTTTGTATTTATTTTGAATCTATTTCAAATCTATTTTGAATTTATTTTGTCTTTATTTTTGAGTCTGTTTGAGTCTGTTTTATTTCTTAAATCGTTTTCAGATCTTCTTCAACATCAAGGACATTATCCCCTTTCGAGAAGACCCTGCAGTCTGCGGGAAGAACATATCCATATCTGGCCCCCCGAACATTTCTTCATTTACGCGGGAAGTTATTTCATCAAATATCTTTTTATAGGCAGCACAGTGAGGATCAACTGCTTTTATTTCGCCATTAGTAGGCACTATAGCATTATATGGGCATCCCCCTCTACAATACTTTATGTGGGCACATTTGCCGCAGGCTGTATCTACGTATTCTTTGAACCTGTACATGAGTTTCCAGGCTTCGGATTGGGCCAGGTCTGCAATTGTCGGGTGATCGTAAACGTTGCCCATAACATATTCCGGCATCCCCACAAAGCGGTAGCATGGATATATGGCTCCATCAGGCCCAACAGCAAAAGTATCTCCCATGCAGTCAACATAGGTACAGACTGTGCCTTTGCCTGTAAATACGCATTTGCAAAGATGGTCAATATTCATGACTTCTATTCTGCCCAGGTTTTCCAGGTATTTGTCCAGCAGGTAAATTAATAAGTCTCCGTATTCTTCGGGAGAAAGGGTCCACCTTTCCGGGTTTTCCCCTTTTATTGAAGGGAGGCAGGGGTGGAGCTTTAGAGTAAGGCCTTTTTCAAGATAGAAGTTGAAAATATCCTCCCGGAATTTTACGGAATAAGAGGTAAAAGTAGTGATAAATCTCACATCGAGCCCATGTGCTTTAGCAATTTCGTACCCTTTCATTGTCTTTTCATAGTAGCCTTTTCCTCGCTGCAGGTCATTTAGTTCTTCTGGGCCGTCCAGGCTTGAGCCGATGGGAATATTATATTCTGCAAAAATCTCAGCTATTTCAGGTGTAAGTTTCCAGAGGTTTGTCTGAATTGCAAAAGCAATATTTCTTGGGCTTAAACCCTCAACCAGGAGAGGTAATGCTTCCCTGTAAAAATCTGCGCCTGCAAGAAGGGGCTCCCCTCCGTGAAAAGTAAAGGTAACAGAGTCTCCCCTGAAGCCTTTAAGCCATTCAACTACCTCTTTTATGGTTTCAATACTCATAATGGGGGATTTCTCTTCGGAACTCCAGCAATAACTGCAGTTAGCAGGACAGCCAAGGGTAGGGATTAACATTACATGAAAAGGCATATTTAAAGCACCTTTTTTTTAAGCTTCTTTAAATTATTAGTATTTTTCTAAAAATAAGTTTCATTCAAAATTGAGACCAGGTATTTGGAAAATTCAAATTTTCTTGTTAACCTGAAAAGTATTAAATTACGCAGATAATGAAAGCAACCCCTTAAAATATTATCGTGAAAGCTTAAAAAAATTGAAAAAAATCTTGTCAAAATTGGTACCAGTCTAAGTTGAGGCGGAAAATGAGTTATTTTTACGAAGCAACTTACGTAAGATTTCAGTTTCGCATCTGGTCTCAGTTGATGTCTGAAATAAAATTGGCCAGATAAGGGGTTAAATTGAGTATAGAATGAAGCCAGGCCATTTTCATAGATCATTTACATTATTCACGGGGCTTTTCAAAAACAATTCCTTCAAATTTGCATTTTGCAATCTTTTTCTCTCGAAAAGCATAGAGAAATGTCTTAAAAAGTGCATAAAGCCTGAAATAATTTGCAAGCAAAAGAGGAGAACAAAATCCATCGATATGCACTATTTGCTTATCGTCGCGGACAGAATCATCCAGGAATTTTACCACTCCGACGAAATCTTCTTTTTCAAGAACATACCCTTTTGGCAGGCGAGGCCCGAGTATAACAACATCTTCTTCCATCCCGTCGGCACTTTCCGTCCCTTCTATAAAGCCATAGTTAAAAATTGTTGGCAAAGGAGAAAAGAAACTCCTTTGATAACCCGTTTCAGTTTTGCAAAATTTCCAGAAGCTGTATTTTGGCGTTTCTATTATAATTTTCATGAAAAATAGTCCCTATGAAAAAATTTACTTAATATTAAATTTTGGTTTCAAGTTATGTATCTGGGTTTCATTTTAATTATTTTTCTCAGCCTTATTTTTTAAACTTAGTCAAAAAAATCTGTAAGAATCTTATTCATTCTTTCAGGATTATCAAGCATAGGCATATGTTTACTATTAGGGATTATCTCCAATTTTGAATTCTTTATTTTTTTGTTTAAAAACTGACTCTTTTTTAAAGGAGAGGCGGTATCTTCATCCCCACAAATTATAAGGGTTGGCACTTTAATGATTGAAACCCTATCACGAAAATCGCATTTCATTATTTCTTTATAACATTCATAAGCTATAGATTTGGGAGTTCTTAAAGCCCTGTCTACAGCGTCTTTTTTAGTTTGCGCTGAGGGATTATAATAATTGAAGTCAACTGAACCATCAGCAAAAATTTTGTAAGGAAGGGCATGCAGCAGGATCCATAACATTATCCGCAGTGATAAAGTGCTATTTGCCCCTGTGCCAACAAGGACCATTTTAGAGAGCTTTTCGGGATGATCCAGGGCAAAATTTATTGCCACGCTCCCTCCCATAGAATGCCCTACAAGGGTAAAACGTTTGATGTTGAGTTTTTCTGTAAATGCATATAAGTCGTCTGACATTGCCTGGATAGAATAATTCTGTTGCGGCTTATCCGATCTTCCATGCCCTCTCTGGTCATATAGAATCACCCTGTGTCTTCTTGAAAAATACACCATTTGAGGATACCACATAGAATGGTCTTCCATCCAGCCGTGAAGAAAAATTATAGGGTCGCCTTTTCCGTACTCCTCATAATATATTTCTACTTCGTTTGCTTTTGCTTTCATTCCAAACCATACCTATTTCAACCTTCTTAATTTTGGGTAGTATTTTAAAAAATTTAAAACACGGATTTAAAAGATTTTTAATAGTAAATCGTTTTTTATTAAATATATAGCTTCTTTAACGACCTTATATTTTATTTTCAGTCTAGAATTCCTAAATTATTCCTGCATTTTTGCAATCTTTATACTAAAAATTATGCCAAAAAATCGAATTTATTTTCAGAATTATTCTAAGAATTTACAGATTAAGCCAGAACAGTTACATCGAATTTCCAGGGGTTTCTTATTCTTTGGTTTTGTTCGATACTTAACGGGTTCATTACTCATAAAAGATATAGTTAAAGATTAAGTTAAAAGTTA
>CAZFNE010000155.1:0-7489 GCA_964520335.1 uncultured Methanosarcinales archaeon
AAAGACAAAGTGTTATACGAAGAGTCTTGAAATGCTAAAGTACTCAGTTCTTCTATTAATGAAATACAGAAATAAAGAGTTATATATATTTAGTTAACAATGCCATTAAAAGATATAGGAGCTTCTTTTCTTGCTTAAGAGAAATAAAGATTAAACACCAGCAGATGATAAAATCGGTCCAATCTCTCAAAAGGCGAGTTTCTATTTTCAGCTCTGATTCCAAAAAATACTTGAATGAAGAATTCTAAAGAATAGAGCCAATCATTAATATATTTTCATGAATGGTTTGCCAAACCGAGTGTTATGCCCCCATAATATTTTTTGAAATTAAAGGTGGTTTAAGCGACTCTCCTTATTGGCTAGCTAGAAGACCTGATCTTTTGGTTCTTTTAATAAAATATAACGTCAAGAGAGTTGATTAAATGTTTTTCCCAGAACGAGTTAAGTCAATAGAGAAAAATGATAAAGTTTTAGAAATTGGGCCCGGCGCAACACCACATCCCCGCTCAGATGTTTTTTTAGAATTGAAATACGAATCTATTGAAGAGCGCATTGCCCAATCAGGTAATGTAGGGGTTATTCAAACTGTAAAGCCAATTGTTTATTATGACGGAAAGGAATTTCCATTTGATGATAACGAATTTGATTATGTCATATGCTCACATGTGTTAGAGCATGTATATGAACCTGAAAAAATGGTTGCGGAGTTAACAAGAGTTTCAAGAAAGGGTTATATTGAATTTCCTACAATTTACTATGAATTTATATGGAACATTCCAGAACATGTTATGATTTTATTCTGGAATAAAGAAAAGATTTATTATTTATCAAAAGAAGAATTACATTTTAATAATTTCAAACCAATATCAGATTTTTATTATAATGTAATGCCCCCTAATTTAAGTAATTTTGTAGATATTGGAAAAAAATATATTATGCAGGGATTTGAGTGGGAAAATAAAATAAATATAGAGAAAGCGGAAAATTTGTCATATGTTACGTACCATGATTTTGATAAAATGACACTTGAATCCGTTGATACAACTAATTTTTTCCTCAAAAATTGTTTAAATCATTTGAAACCAATGATTCTAGGTTTAAAGACTGGAAATAATAAAAGTTAAATGAATACATATCATCAGATAATAGGTCGTCAATATTAAAAGAAGAACCGATTCCAAACTCAGAGAAACTTCCACAAAATTCGTTTTTGCAGTAAGCACTCAATCTTCTGACAATGAAAGTTTTTCCAAAACTTTTATTGATATGGAACTAAATAAAGTTAAGGATAAATTTAAAATCAAAAATATTTGAGAACTCTCAGTTTTAGTCACATATAGATTGCCAGATCATCTAATGGAAAACTCGGTTGTCTCTGAAAAATATCCTCTTAAATTAGATTTAGATCAGTGAATTAAATTTTTATACAGTCAGATTAATCGTTTCCTTTAAGATATATCACAATATAAGGGCTTTGCCCTTTATTCTAGTTGAAGTTCTGATATTAAACCGCCTTTTATTGTCATTAATGTTATAAATTTAGAAAAACCATTAGACTGTGCATATGTGGGCATTTAAAAAATTTATTAAAAAGTTTTTAATTTCATCAGCTTAAAATTTGGAGAAAAAAATGATAATCGTTAGACTAATTGGTGGTCTTGGCAACCAGATGTTTCAATACGCGTTGGGTCGGCAGCTTGCAGTTAAAAATAATACCACATTAAAACTTGATATACAAGCGTTTAAGGATTATAAACTTCGAAACTACGACCTGGATTGTTTCAATATACTAGAAAATATTGCCACACCAGATGATCTCTCAGGGGTTATCCCTCCTTCGGATAGGCTAATTAATAAAATTGGAAAACATATGAACGTAAGACTCAAAGGAATCCAACGAATCCAATATATAAAAGAGCAGGCGTTCAGTTTCCAACAAGAGATTCTAGATTTGAAAGATAATGTGTATCTTGATGGCTACTGGCAGAGCGAAAAATATTTTTTTGATATCAAAAACATAATCCTAAAAGATTTCACTGTTAAAAACTCCCCGGATCCGGTAAACGAATCGATTATGAAAGAAATCACAGAATGCGAGTCTGTGAATATACATATCAGAAGGGGAGATTATGTCTCTAACCCTATAACAAATCAGTATCACGGTTTTCTTGGTCTTGAATATTATCAAAAAGCAATTCGATTAATACTTGAAAAAGTCGGCAGTCCTCATTTCTTTGTCTTTTCTGATGATCCTGAATGGGCAAGCGAGAACATAGAGACTGATTTTCCAATAACCTACATCAAGCATAATGGGGATAAAAATTACGAAGATCTGAGATTAATGAGCACATGCAAACATCACATTATCGCAAACAGTTCTTTTAGCTGGTGGGGATCCTGGCTGTCGAGAAATGAAGATAAAATAGTAATTGCTCCAAAGAAATGGTTTAATGCTGCCTTGGATACTAAAGACATATCTCTGGATTCCTGGCACAAAATATAAATGCTAAGTCCTGAATTACTAGCAGGCAGCATAGTACCTTTTAGAGCAAATTAAGTTGTGAGGTATATATTCCTCTTGGGAATTAAATTGATCTTGTATCTATTTTCGGATTTTTATTTATACTATTAAGCCATAAAACCGAACAAAATGTACTGCATCTATACCAACCAACCCATTCATCCTCAAAATAAACCATTTGGCAATAAGGTTATGGATATGAGAATATAATGATAAATTGAATCACAATCAATTGTAGGATTCGGTACAAAGATATATTTCTCTTTATAAAAAAAGTAAAATAATCTCAATAACTGTTTCAGAAGTTTTCCAATTTTATAACTATCTCTAAAATAATTTAATCGGTATATAGTTTATAGTGGTAAATAAAACACATTATACCTGTAGAACATAACTGTAAATTCTTAGATCGAAAATATGCAGTATCTGTTTAAAAAACTTTTCAAAAATATTATTAATACAAATAGTAATGAATCTGAATAATAGATTTTCACAAATTATTAATTATGTATGTTTTTAACAGAAAAAGAGAAGATAAAGAAAAAAATACTAATTTTCTTTCAATTTAAATATGTTAATTAATTTCTCTGAAAGAAAGGTACTCAGAAAAGTCCATAAATCATCTAAAGAATGGTTGTGATAAACCACATTGATTTTTACTAGTACTGGAGTTACTATCTGTTTCAAAATTAAGATATAGGAGAATTTAGTTTAAAGTTTGAACTAATTTCACCGAGAATAAATAAAGTGAAAAAATATTGGGATAATATCAATAAAACCTACGAATAATACTGCAAACATAATAGTTTTAGGACCATGTTTAATATAAAAGCTATTTTCTCAAATATCCTTAAAATAGACCCTATCCAGCGCCAGAGCATAATTTCATTATTCTGGCAGATCGCATTTACAGCTATAGGCTTTCTCAGTACCATGTACTTTGCACGTACATTAGGTGCTGCAACTCTGGGCTCTTATTTCCTTTTTTTGGCATACTTTACCCTTATTAATATGGTTACCGATGGAGGTTTTGGAGGAGCTGCAATTAAGCGTATCAGTGAAGGAGAAAATCCCGGTGCGTATTTTAGTGCGTACCTTGCTTTGAGATTAGTTTTTACAATAGCTGGAATACTAGTTTTACTCATTTTTAAGGACTATTTTTCGGACCTTAATGAATCAGGAATGTTTGTCTGGCTGCTTGGGGCATTATTAGTCTCAATGATTTCAGGCCCTATCTCCAGTGGAGTTGCCGGCAAGGGAAAAATGGGGATTCGCAATACCTGTGAAGGCATAAGCAATATTTTACGTATTTTGTTCCAGATCCTAGCAATATACCTTGGGTATGAAACTGCGGGGCTTGCTGGCGGAGTGGTAGCTGGGATGATAGGAGCGGCAATAATCGAGTACCGATTTTTTGATTTAAACTTTGCGCATTTTACATGGGAGCATGTAAAAAGCTTATTTGTATTCTCTTTCTGGTTATTTTTAACGTCTGGGGGAGCGCTTGTGTTTTCACAGGCAGATACCGTGCTCATTGGGTATTTCATGACTAATGAAGATGTAGGAATCTACAGAGTAGTTTTCCAATTCACAGCAATTGCTACATTCAGTTCATATGCACTAAGGAGCACACTCTGGCCTAGAGTCAGTCAATGGAGTAAAATCAATGAAATTTCCCTTATAGAAAAGTCTTTAGGGCGGGCAATAAGCTATTCGTTATTACTTGCGCTTCCAGTATTGGTTGGAGGAATCTTGCTTGGAGATCAGCTGTTGAGCTTTTTCTATGGTGCAGATTTTGCGCGTGGCTATCAAGCACTTGTAGTACTGCTTATTGTACAAGTAGTAAATATATTTCAGTACTTTTTCACAATGTACCTAGATGCCCTTGATCATCCTCAAGAGTCATTTAAAGTTACGGCAGTAGGGGTTGGAGCAAATATCCTCCTTAACATAATTCTAATTCCTTTGATTGGTATAAACGGTGCAGCTATCGCGACTCTAGTAACATTAGCATTAAATGCCTTACTTGCCTGGCAAGTATTATCAAGATATATGACAATACGTATGGAGGTAGATTCTCTCTCTAATATCTTGGTTGCTTCGGTTATAATGGGAGTACTTGTTGGTGCTTACCGTTTGATTGTGCCTCTATCTAATATTTGGCTTACACTACTTGCAGTTATTCTCGGAGGCGCTGCATATGGTTTTTTGATACTAAAACTGGACAGGAATATATGTGACGAGATGAGAACAATTATAGAGAGGGTAGGTATAGGATACATTTGGCCGGACTGGCTGTGAATCTATATTTTTATCCAGCAGCTACATCATTGATTTGAGAATTAATATTTGAATAAGAAAAGTGGAAAAAATGACTAAAATTAGTGTTATTATTCCAACCTGGAATAGGGCAGAAACACTTGGCAAAGCTATTTTAAGCGCCTTAAACCAAACTTTACCTCCTTTCGAGATTTTAGTGTGTGGAGTTGATGGTTCTCCAGATCAAAAAGTGGTTAATTCAATTAATGACTCCCGTCTGGTATGGATAGAGGGAGGACGCGATGGACTTGCATCGATTCCAAGAAATAGAGGAATTAAAGCAAGTAAGGGAGATTGGTTAGCTTTTCTTGATAGTGATGATGAATGGTTTCCGGATAAACTTGAAAAACAAATCAATCATGCTAAAAAGCTGGGGTGCAGTGCTGTATGCTCTGATGCAATAAGGTATATACCTTCTCAGGGATGTCAGGGGACACTACTTAGTGGAATTGTTCCTGGAGACATGATATCATTTCCTTTACTTACAGATGAAAATTATATAATCTGCAGTTCTGTTTTGATCAAGAAATACATTGTACTAAAATGTGGGGGTTTTCCTGAAGACAGATCATTGAAAGTTGGCGAAGATTATGCATTATGGTTACGTACCACTACATTGACTAATTTTGCCTTCTTAAATGAACCTTTGTTATTATATAGAGACGAACCTCAAAACAGTATAAGGGCTTTTTGTCCACCTTATTGGGATATAAGAGTAAATGTTTTAAAAGATTTCATTTCATGGGCTGAAAATGAAGATTCCGATAAAATTAATAGAAAACATATTGCTCTTGCAAAAAAATTACTTTATTATGCTTATATCCAAAAGTTATTGCATAATCTTATTGAAAAGTTTACCGTTATTAGTAAAAAATGACTTTTTAAAACTAACTTATATAATTAATTATTGAAAGATCAACTTGCAGTACTTTTATGTTTTCAGCCATTAAATTTAATTAACTGAGTGATATCGTCAAATATTTGTCTTACCCCAATATAATTTCCAAAGATTTAAGGATAAACTTAAATATTTTAAAATAGGGTTAGAATTCAAAATCATATAATTTCAAGGTGGGTTATTATTTGTCAGGAATTCATTTATATAAATGTATTAGATATTTATTCCATAAATTACTTCCCTATGTAGAAAAATCTCTTATACGAACTGGCAAATTTGTAGGTTCATTTCTTACTTCCTTTTTTATATCAAATTTTTTTTTCTTTTTTCCTTTTTACCATATAGGTGGAGCCGAAAAAGTCCATCTCAATATTACCAGCTGTTTTAAGGAGTATAATCCTATAGTATTTTTTGCGGATAATTCAAAAACTTCTGCATTAAAAAAACAATTTATGCAAAGTGCAAGAATATTTGATTTGCGCTATTTAAATAACCCATTATTTATTTATTTCTGGATTGGAGTATTATCTACTATTTTAAATAATTATAGTAATAATCACAATAATAATAAAAATTGTGTAGTATTTGGATCTAACAATCTTCTTTTTTATAGATTAATCCCATATCTAAATCCGGAAATTACTTGTATAGATCTTATACATGCCTTCGGCGGTGGAATTGAAAACTTTAGTCTTCAATATGTTGATAGATTAGATAAGAGGGTTGTTATTAATACAAGAACATTGCAAGATCTGAAATATCAATACCGCTCAAATGGTATTAATAGAAAAATGATTGAAAGGATTTTTTTAATTGAAAATTGCATAAGAATTCCGGAAAAAAATATTGGGAAGAATAGAGGTTCTGTTTTTAGAATTCTGTACGTAGGACGTGGGTCAGCCGAAAAACGAGTGAATTTAATTGGGGAAATTTCTTATGTCTGTCATCAAAAAGGCATGCCAGTTGAATTCGTATTAGTAGGTGACCTCAAAAGTTCAGTGCCCAAACAATATAGAGAGTATTGTAATTTCTTAGGGGAAATTATAGACGAAAAAGAAATCTCAGAAATATATGATAGTTCTGACATTCTGTTGCTTGTATCAAGCTATGAAGGTTTTCCTTTAGTTATAATGGAGGCAATGGCTCATGGTGTTATAACCATAAGCACTGATGTGGGAGGGATTCCACGACATATTCATGATGGATTTAATGGATTTCTTATAAAAAATGAAAGTGAAGATATTATAGTAAAAAATGTGTGTAAAGTTATAAAGGAACTTATCTCAGATGAATTTCTAATGAATAAAATCTCTATTGAAGCATATGAGTATGCAAAAGCATATTTTAATTGCGAAAGATTCTGTTCAAAATATAAAGACCTAATTTTGCATAAGTAAGTTAGCTCAATCTTTTAAATACGCATTAACAAGCCTTCTTTAGCCTCTTTTAGTTGTTTTAAAGCAAATTAGGGATTTTCAGGATAATAAATTATTAATAAGAATTCTACGGCCCAATTCTATTAAGAAACAGGGTATCATATACGCTGATTTTATCCCGAAATTCCGCAGTATAAAAATAATATGATTTCTGGCATAATAGTAAGTTTGTTTCAAGCGTCCGGATAATCTGCAGCCGCCTGTAGCAATTTTGTTGTGATCTGCTATTGCAGCAGGTTGAAAATAAAATTTGAGTCCTCTATTTATAAGCCGCATATTCAGGTCACTTTCTTCACGACAGTAATTACCTTTATA
>CAZFNE010000156.1:0-7471 GCA_964520335.1 uncultured Methanosarcinales archaeon
AATAGATAAAATCGAGAATTGAAGAGGGAAGAATAATTTTAAGACACGCTCTAAGGATCGCCCCTCGTTTCTACCAAAGATTCTCGCATCCAGACTCAGACTGGTCTGGCCTTTATAAAAACAGGATTTTGCCTAACAATAAGTTCAAACTTTGTTAAATCAAAATCTGCCAAAATTAGAAATTGATAGGATTCTTTGAACATAATATAGTAAACCGGCATGAAAGCTATAAACACGAGGATAAACATATCCCCTGTAATGCTTTCGAATTTGAAATTATCTGACCTTACAAATGAAAAAGCACTTTTTTCTCTTTATATTATTACATTCATAACGACATTGAGCTTTGGAGTTGTTTTGACTTTTCTTGTCTTTCTTGTGGAAGCGTATGGGGGAAATGCCCTGATTTATGGGCTGCTGGTAGCTGCTTATTCTGCTTTTCAATTCTTTGGAGCCCCAATCCTGGGCAGGTGGTCTGATCTTTATGGGAGAAGAAAAGTCTTGCTTTTGAGCCAGGTAGGGACTCTGCTTTCCTGGGTGATTTTTTTAATTGCACTTTTTCTTCCGGTAATTGCTTTAAAGCAGGTAAACTCGGATTTCTTTGGCAGTTTTACGTTTACTCTTCCTTTTTAGTTCTCTTTTTATCAAGAATCCTTGGAGGAATTACAGGAGGAAATATTTCGGTAGCAAATGCCTATCTTGCTGATATAACTCCTGAGAGGGATAGGAATAAAAATTATGGGAGGATTTCGGTTGCTTCAAACCTTGGCTATGTATTTGGGCCTGCCCTTGAAGGAATCTTAGGGGCAACTGTTTATCGCGAAGTTCTTCCTGTGGTTGCAACACTAGTTATTTCAATTTTAGGAGTTTTTATTGTCTATTTTTTCCTTCCCGACTCAAAGCCGTGCCCTGTAACGAATTATCCTGGACCTGAAAGCCTTGGGAAAGTCCTTGGGCATGAGACAAAAGAATGCTATGAGCCAGGAGGAAACAATAAAGTTTCCCTAAAAGAGGTTTTAAGGCTTAATCATATTCCCTTTATGCTTGTCCTTTATTTCCTGATTTACCTGGGCTTTAACATATACTATACTGCATTTCCTGTCTTTGCTGCATCTGAGCTAAAATGGAGTCCTGTTGAACTTGGACTTTACTTTTCTGTTATCAGCGCCTTTATGGCTTTTGTACAGGGGCCTGTTCTGGCACAGCTTGCTAAAAAATTTGCAGAATCATTTTTGATTATTGCCGGAGGGTTTATCCTTGGCCTGCAGTTTCTTCTGATAGTTTCCGGAAATTTATTCCTTTTATATCTTGCAGCTGTCTTTTTTGCTTTCGGGAACGGAATAATGTGGCCCTGTGTTCTCTCTGTCCTCTCAAAATTCGCGGGAAATAAATATCAGGGCTCAGTCCAGGGCTTTGCATTGAGTGCAGGCAGCCTTGCAAGTATAATTGGATTACTTGCAGGAGGAATTTTATACACCCAATTAGGAGCAAATGCTTTCCTGGTTGCAGCCGCAATAATATATCTTGTAGTTATTCTTTCCTTCAGGCTTGTAAAAATTGAAAGAAACAAAAAGAGAAATTTTCTAAAAGACTCAGTAAAGACTTGAATTGAGCTAAATCGAGTTAAGTCGAGTTAAATTGAGTTGAATTGATTTTAAATGAGTTAAATACAGAAAGTGAGTTTTTTATAAGGACTTTCCATAAGGACTTTTAATAAGAACGTTTTATTCGATTTTTCCTTATTAAAATTTTTCCTTATTCGAATTTTTCCTTATAACTTTTTATAAGAATTTCTAATTTATTTAAAACACTTGGAAAAAATATATTTACTTTGAAGGAGTAATTTTAATTTAGAAAGTCTATTCTTTAGAGCTTTAATTTTTTGGAAGCCCTATTCTCGTCTTACTTTTATCTATTCTTATAATTATAAAGGATACAGAACTTGATGAAGCAAAGGGACAGGTCTCAGGAAAAATTTTTGAAGTTGAAATATCTGGCCACATACCTCTTACCTGTTGCTATATTTTCCCTTGCTTTATGGACCCTGGATAAGCAAATCCATCATTTGCATTCAAGTTATGTTATAAAACATATTACAAGTATTCCATTTAGCCATATAGGAATTGCTCTTATCCTGACGCTTGTAAGCTATACTGTTTTAACAGGATATGATTACCTGGCTGCCCGGAATTCAAAGCTCACTTTACCTTATAAAAGAATTGCAGGGATTTCCTTTATAAGTACTTCAATAAGCTATAGCGTTGGGTTTAATTTCCTTACAGGGAGTTCGCTGCGCTACCGGCTTTATTCAAGATATGGACTTACCTTTCTCCAGATCTGGGATATTATAGTTTTCTGTGTTTCTACTTTCTGGATAGGGTTCTGCCTTGTTGCAGGCCTTCTGTTTACCTTTTATCCTGTAAGGATTCCGAGTTATATAAAGGAAGTTCCAGTCCCACTAAACTTTATTGGAATTTCATTACTAGTGCTCCTTATTGCTTATTTTGTTTTTTCATTCAAAAGATGGGACATTACAGTAAAAGGCCGCCATGCAAAGCTCCCTGAACCTAAGATTGCTTTTTTACAGCTTGCTGTGGCCTCGGTAGATTATCTTGTTTCAGGAAGCATAATTTACTTCCTTTTACCTTCAAATACAGAACTGACTTTGCTGCATGTGCTTGTTTTTTTTGCCCTTTCCGAGTTAATAGGATTAATAAGCACTGTGCCTGGAGGGTTGGGAGTTTTTGAGACCTTAATGCTCTTTTTGCTTGAGCCTTATTACAGCACAGTTGATATTTTAAGGTCTCTCTTACTTTTCAGGACGATTTATTATTTTATTCCGTTTTTACTAGGTTTCCTGGCGCTTATTATCTTTGAATTCAGGGAAAATGAGAAATTTCTTAATAAAATCGGAAAGGCCACTTATTCAAGCCTTTCAAGCCTGGCCCCCCAGATTTTCTCGATATTAATCTTTTTTGGAGGAATTTTTCTTCTCTTTTCCGGAGCTTTACCTTCAAATCAGGAATATTTGCATAATATCGCTTCTTTTATCCCTCTCTCTGTTATCGAAGCTTCAAGGTTTTTCGGAAGCATTATAGGAGTGCTTTTATTACTGCTTGCAAACGGGCTCTGGAAAAGAATAGATGGGGCTTATTTGTTGTCACTGGTTTTCTTATTTCTCGGAGGAATTTTTGCACTTCTGAAAAACTTTGAATATTACGAGAGCCTTGTACTTTTTACCTTATTCTTCCTGTTACTGCCCTGCAGGAAGTATTTCTACAGAAAATCTTCCCTTTTAAACCAATCTTTTAATAGGCAGAATCTTATTGCAATTGCTCTCGTGCTTATCAGCTTTATTTGGCTCGGATTTTTTTCCTACAGGAATGTGGAATACTCAAATGAACTCTGGTGGCAGTTCGGAATAAATTCCCAGGCATCCAGCTTTTTAAGAGCAATGGTAGGAATTTCCTTTTTACTGCTTATTTTAGGGACCCTAAGGATGCTCAGTCCCTTTTCTAAAGATATACATTTGCCCGACAAGGAAGAAATTGAGCTTGCAAAAAAGATACTTTCCGAGAGCGAAGAGACCTGGGGAAATCTGGTTTTTACAGGCGACAAATATCTCCTTTTTGATGATGCAAAAAAGGCTTTTATTATGTACGGGGTTTCAGGCAGAACCTGGATTTCAATGGGAGACGTTGTAGGGGAGAGCGAGCAGGCAAAAGAACTTATCTGGGACTTCTATGAAATGAGCAAACTCCACCAGGGAAGAGCTGTCTTTTATGAAATAGGAGAAAAATATATCCCCGTTTTCCTGGACATGGGTCTGGCTCTTATCAAAATCGGGGAAGAAGCAAAAGTCCCACTTGAACCCTTCACGCTTGAAGGCAGTGCGAGTAAAGACTTCCGCTATACAGTAAAAAATGTGGAAAAAAAAGGCTACTATTTTGAGATTGTCCCACAGAAAGGAGTCCCTTCCCTGCTGCCTGAACTCAAGAAGATTTCAGACTCCTGGATGGAATTAAAAGCTGGAAAAGAAAAAAAGTTCTCAATAGGCTTTTTTGACGAAAAGTACCTGAGTAATTTCCCGATGGCAATTGTGAGAAATGAAAAAGAAATTGTTGCCTTTGCCAATGTCTGGACAGGTGCAGAAAAAGAAGAACTCAGCGTCGACCTTATGCGCCACACCTCTGATGCTCCGGATCGGACAATGGAATATCTTTTTGTAAAACTCATGCTTTGGGGAAAAGAAAAAGGCTATACATCTTTTTCTCTGGGAATGGCTCCTCTCTCCGGCTTTGAAAAGAGACAATTCTCTCCAACCTGGAATAAAATCGGAGCTCTAATTTTCACTTATGGAGAACACTTCTATAATTATAAAGGCCTCAGGGATTTTAAAGAAAAATTCAATCCTGTCTGGACTCCGAAATATATTGCCCTTCCAAAAGGCCTCAAACAGGGGCTTGCCTTAAAAGATATTGCAACCCTTATCTCAGGCGGAATGAAAGGCATTTTCATAAAAGAACAAAAACATACCCGCCCTTTACCAGTTGACCCAACATCAATTGATATTGTTCCAGGCCAGGCTGAATAAATCCTTTGCCAGGATTTTCTGGTTTTCTTTTTTCGTTTGATGTGTATAGAGCTCCTCTGAACGTTTTAAATAAAGGCTCATTGCTTACAGGTGCCTCCGCCAGCTTGTCTGGCGGCCCTCTAATCAAAGAAAAAAGAAAAAACACAATGTCAAAAAGCTAAAATGAAGGAAAAAATAGAATATTTACCAAATAAAAACCAAAAAAAAGGTTAAAAGCAGAAAACTGAAAAACGGTTAAAAAATAAGAACTCATTCAGAAGATGGTTCCGAATATTATACACTATTCTTATGCATCTTTCCTTTTCCAGCATTTCCTTTACTCGTCTTTTATTTTCTTTATTTTTTCTCTTTTTCTTTAATTTCCTTTTCAACTTCCTTTAATGGCCATCTGATTTCCTTTTTTATTCATAGGGCCGCTCTCCTTCGTTGAGCGTGAGGAGTTTGAGTTTTGAAGTAACCTGATACTTATTCTATACAATAAGGTGTAAAGAATTTAATAAACCATGCTCTTTGATCTTTGCCTAATGTTGTTTTTATCCAGTATATTTGATTTGGCGACATTTTTAAGAGAGCTTTATATTGTCTTCATTTCACTTTTGTCATGGAAAAAAGTGCAGCATTCAAATCCCGCTACTTAAACTAAGAGCTGATAATCTTCTTTACCGGGCTTCATCTTGATTTAAATGCGCAAGCCCTATGTAGTATAAATACTGTTTTTATAAAATGCGTTTGTAACTTTATAGATGTATTTCTGAGATAAGATTTATATCAGATTTATTTCAGGTAAATTTGGGTATTTTAAGCTTATTTGTTTAAACCTGGTATGAAATACGCGTTAAAGTGATTTAGATCGATTAGATGGATTAGATGTATTAGATGGACTCGAATATGAAGTGCAAACATCAATAATAAGATTAGAAGGATTAAATGGACTAAACGAATTAAACGAACTAAACGAACTAAACAAATTAAACGAACTGAATGAATTAAACGAGCTAATAACCCGAAATGGACTAAAGTAGGCTAAAGTGAACTTGATGCACGCCGAAAAAACAAAAAACAGGCCTTTTTCCCTTGGCATTTATCTTTTGATTGTATTTGCTCTTACCTGGCCTTTCCAGATTGCCTATGTAATCTGGGGAAAAACTCAACTCCTGAGCTACGGCTTGAGTTCGATGTCGATGATAATGGTAGCATTAGGGACCTTTATTGCAGGCCGATATGTGTTTAAAGACAATTTTACAGATGCAGGCTGGAACTGGGGGAAACCCTGGCATTATCTTGCAGTAATAGGTTTTGCAGTTCTGCTCTGGGTTGTCCCTACCTTTGCCGGCCTGATGCTTGGAACCTATAGCTGGCCTGCAGGCCTGCTTCTCTCACAGGTTTTATTTCACCTGCTCTCAAAATTCTTCCTCACGCTTGTGCCGGCATTCGGGGAAGAGTTCGGATGGCGCGGATATTTGCTGCCCCGACTTGCTAAAATCCATACCCCAAGGAAAGCTGTGCTGCTGCACGCAGTTATCTGGTGGGCCTGGCATTTGCCAGCAATTGTCGGAATCGGGTTAGAACAGGCAGGAATGGGTACAGCGGGTGCAACAGGTGCAACAGGTACAAATTTAATCATAATTGTAATAGCCGTTATAATTATTACTTTGATTCCAAGCGCTATGCATGCCGTTATCTATGCATATGTCTGGGCAAAAAGCCAGAGCCTTGCAGTTGCTACTGTTTATCACGCAGCCTATGATGAAATCAGAGATACAATGCAGGATACAACAGGTATGGTTCCAATAACAGATTTGTGGACAAATCTTGTAATAACACTTGTAGGCGTTATCCTGCTCTTAAAAGTAGACTGGAAAAATCTATTCTCGAGAATGAGCTCAAATGAGAAAAATAATTAATAGCAGTAGGTCAGTGAAATCAAGTTAGCGAATTAGGTGAGTAAAATTAGGTTAATAAAATTAGGTTAATTAAATTTAATTCGAAAAGTTTCAAGTTAATTACGTTAAGCAGCGTTTAAGAGGCTAGATTTTATACAATTCTTTTTCTTGAACCTTTTTAAGCTATTTTCTGCTTAACTGAGTTATTATTTACTTAATAGGGTCCTCCTAAACAGTGGTAGAAATTGAGGGTTTTTATTGCTGATTTTAGGCAATAGGCATATAACTAGGAGCTCTCCAGAAAAAGTACATCTTTAAAATTAACCTTTTGGGGATATATTCTTCATTATACCTTAGATATGATATTAAGGGCAAAATAAATCTTTATTTTCCAAAATCTAAATTTTTTTATAATTATAGCTCGTGATTTCGTTTTTCACTATATTAAGTTCTATTTTAAAATAAGGGACAATGAAAACTTAAGTTAATATTAGAGGAGAAATAAGTTCTTAAATGAAAAATAATAAATTAATATTCTGTACTTTAGCTTGGGGAGTGCTATCAATATACTCTATATACTAAATAAGGTTAATTAGCTCTTAAAAAATCAATACTTTTTTGAGGACCCTATTACTTAATTAAAATATTATTTTACTCAATTAAACTATCATTTCTTCAAATTTGTTCAAAATTAAGAACATAAATTCTTTTGTACCTGTCAGATACTTTTCCTGCCCAAGCATGGCTTTTTTATTCTGAATAAAAGGCCCATCCCCCATTATATTCCCAAAACGCTCGATTAGTGACTCAATTCTTTCTTCATTTACTTCTGGATGGAACTGCAGCCCTAAAACCCTGCTATTGTAAATAAAACCCTGATTTTTGCATCCTTTGCTTTCATAAAGCCGAATTGCACCGTCAGGCAGGTCAAAAGTCTGGGAATGCCAGTGAAAAACAGTTATCTCTTCAGGCAGCCCTTTAAGAAATTCTGTTT
>CAZFNE010000157.1:0-7433 GCA_964520335.1 uncultured Methanosarcinales archaeon
AGGGGATAAAAGTATGGAAAACAAAGAATTCACATCTGAAGAGCTTGCAGAATATAATGGGAAGAATGGAAAGATGTATGTTGCCTACCAGGGCCAGGTCTATGACCTATCAAATAGTTATCTCTGGGAAGACGGAGTTCATCAGGGGCTACACAATGCAGGGCAAGACCTCACTGCAGACATGGATGAAGCTCCTCATGGGCCTGAGATGTTTAAAGATTATCCGGTAGTAGGGACTTTAAAAGAATAAACTGGATTCTGGAGGGCTTACATTGAGATATGCACATAAATTGCACAATTCCCTGAAGCCTGCTTTATAAGAGCCTGGCCAGGTATTAGGGCAGTTAAATTTCAGAGTGCTTTAGTAAGTCCTCCTGAATTTTCCCAAAAAAATTGCTGCTTATAGCATTAACTAAGAAATTAATTCAATTTTTTTAGATTATTTAATTATTTAAGAGCAAGGTCAAGAAGTTTTTCAAATACTTCTTTTTCGTCCAGTCCTAGGATTCTTGCTTTAGTCCTGTCAGTAGTTGTTTTCCCATTTTGTTGCATGTAAACATACTTTCCATTTTTTATACCGACAATCACGCAGGAGTCAGGAATGTCGCTCACATCGAAATAATCAGCAATTTTTGAACTCTTATCTATATCAACTGACATTATCACTGCTTTCCCTTTATATTCTGATGCTAGGTCCTTGAGGATAGGTTTCATTCGCTTACATGGCTCGCACCATTCGGCTCCAAGTTTCAAGAAGACAGGTCCTTTCGCAAGGGAAGTGTTGATTTGCGAAAGCTTGGTCACTTCTACAACTGTGCCAGTTTCAGAAATTTTCTTATAGTTAATAGTTACCTTTGCAGTACTCTTGTGTCCGTATTTATCAGTTATTGTGTATGTAAAAGTGTCCTTTATAGTAGTTTTGGAAGTAGATGCCGGCTTGTAAGAGAAATAACCGTTTGTTTTCATGGTTACTTTGCCCTTATTCGTAGTTTTTGATGTGCTTATAACTTTGATTTTCTCCCCTTTGTCGTTGGTCAGAACATTTCCAGTATATTTGGATGAGCTAAGACTAAATTTGTCAGGATTCGCTTTACATGTTAAACTAGTTGCTGCTGCTGTCATTGACATGACAAACATGACCAGTATAAAAACACTCATTGCCTTGAACGCAACTTGCTTTTGCATAATTATTCCTCCATAGTGTCCACTCAGATATAAGTTTTTTAAAGAGGCTACCTGAAAACAGGAAACCTCAAGAACAATAGAGCTTGAACCCGATTTTCTTAGCAAGAAAAATATTCTCTCTGTTAGACCCCCCCGATTTAAAAGAGAGATATTTTCACATACCTGAGCAGACGTTATAAGTAAGTTTAATAACAGACCAAACTAAAGTCTGTTATCGTTTTGCGAACTCTTTACTTTTCAAGATTCAGTAGTATTCAATACATTTTTAGTCCTATTCCTTGCAATTCCCAGCCTAGACTATGAAACATTTTAAACTTGTAATTCTACAGGTAATGCATGGAAATATTGCATACTGTATCTAAAAAATATAAGAGTCTATTGAATAGAGATAGAAATTTCTTTTATAAGAAATCTCCCTTTTAAATAGAAATTTGGCTCAACTTTTTACACTTATCAAATATTTGATATATGTTATGTAGATGTGTAGGATGCAGTTTCGTTCTAATAATAAAAAAGCAATAGGCCAGCAAAGAGCTTTGATGGTTGGGATCGTTTACAGGCTGCTTTCAAAAAGTCAATTTACTAATATACTGAGATATGGATACCAAAATATGAGGCTACTAATAAGCTTGGGAAGTATTTCAATTTATTATTATCCATATTTTTCTATTTCGATTCATCCCGTTGATATGACTTGTTCTTTCATGCATTAAATATAATTGATATTAATTCATTGTTCCTTTCATGTTAATAGGGCTTACAGGCACACCAGGAACAGGAAAAACCTCTGTAAGTATGCTTCTGGAGAAAAAAAGAGGATGGGAAGTAATTCATCTCAATGAATTGATTAAAGAAAAACATTTTTATGATGAAGTTGATGAGAAAAGAGACGCTGTTATTGCGGATCTGGAGCTTGTCCAAGCATATCTTGGAGAAAGCATTTCAGAAGATGAAAAAATAAGAATTATCGAAAGCCATCTTTCACATTATCTTGTAGATACCGCTATTATACTTAGGACTCATCCGCACGAGCTGAAAATAAGGCTGAAATCCCGGAATTATTCCGAAGAAAAAATAAAAGAAAATATTGAAGCTGAAGCCCTTGATGTGATCCTTGTAGAAGCCTTTGAATGGTGTGAGAAAGTTTATGAAATAAACACTACAGGTAAAGGCATCGAAGAAGTCGAAAAAGATGTTGAGAAAATAATAGACTGTATTTTAAGCAAAAAAGAGGCAGAATTAGGAGAATATGAGCCTGGATCTATAAACTGGATTGATCTTGTCCCCTGAGCCTCTAGCTAACTCTTAGATTTACTATACTACTTCAATTTCCTACTAAAGTATAGATTTTTAAATTATAAAGATTAACAAATTATTAACATATACGACTAGTCATTTTATCTCATAACAGCTTATCCAAAGCTGTTTTTTTCCAGAAAACATATAGTAACTTCTGTCAATGTTACTATTTATCAAAATTTAAGAATTAATTATATAGGAGTTACGCGGTTGAACTAAGAAATCAACAGCATTAAACCCTAAACATCCTAAACTCCAAATTTAATCACAACGTTGATTGTATTTGATTTTGTACCTAAAGTGCATAAGTCATATTATATTATCCAAGCTTAATTAAAGAAATAGCAAAAGTTATTAGATTAGTAAAATTGTTAAGGGAGATGGGGATTAAATCCCCGGAAGATCAATACTTCCTTTTCCCTTTAAAATACTCATTTGTTTATATAGAATAAGCATCTTAGTTTACTTTGAGGCCCCGCATGTGAGGTACAGGGTTACTTTTGCAGTATCGGTGTTTTTATATTTGTCTACTGCTTTATATGTGAAGCTGTCAGTACCGCTAGAGCAGTTTACTTTCTTTACATATTTAAAAGTACCATTGCTCTGCATGTAAACTTTTCCGCCCTTTGCGGTTTTTATGTAGCCTGTAGTTTTAACTTTAAGGCCCTGCCCCTTGTCATTTTTCAGCACATTAAAGGACTTATTGTTAGAGGTTACTGTGAACTTATCATTTTTTGCATCAATTTTTGTTGCACTGCACGATCCACCATTGCATGCTGCTGCACCTGTCAATGACATGACGAAAAAGACCAGTGTAAAAGCACATATTGTCTTGAAGATAGATTTTTGCATAATATTCCTCCGTAGTTACCACTCAACCATAAAAACTATCTAAGGTAGCTGGAGATGAAAACCAACTTTTAGTGCCTATGAAAATATTCATCTCCCCATTAAACCCCCCGATTTAAATGAAAGAGATATTTTCATATATGGTTGAATGAAATTTTATACACTTTTTATGTATATAATTCAAGCATATCTGTTTTTTTAATCGCTGTATTAATTGATTTCTTTTCAGAGATAAAGAGAATGCTGTGATTTTTAACGTCTATTACAGCATTTAACTGAAAGATTTGGTTCAGATAAGTGTTGGAATATTTGTTATAAATCATAAACATTTCACTTCTTTCCTTTGCTAAAAAGTTTCAATAGTACAGCAAATACGAATAGGATTTTCTTTTATAAGAAATTATCTCTTAAACATATATTACTCTGTAGTTTCAGCATACTTTTCAAAAAAATATATACTGATCTATACTACTAAACTATTGTATGAATCTCCCTTCAGATATTGCTAGAAAACCTAGAGTTATCCAGATTTACTTTATCTATAAAAATCATCCGTGGACTCTTTATAAATTCAAAATTTAATTAGCTTTTATAATATTAAAAAGCAGTTATTATAAAGAAGGTTTAAAGCCCGGACTGTTCTAAGCAAATAAAATTACAAATTGGAGAAAATAGGTAATAACAGGAGAAATTAAACTCTAGATTAAAAATAAGGAACTTTATAATGAGGAAATCGAGTCTGTGGTAGAAACATTCTTAAGGCGAGTTACCCCGTCTATTTCCTTAATTACTTCAACTACTGGCTTCGGAACAAGGTGCTCCCATTTTTCCCCTGAGATCATTCGTCTCCTGATTTCTGTACCTGAATACCTTTCTCGAACATAAAGAGGAGATTCTTTTACGCAGAAACCTGCTTCCCGGAAAAGCTGATTTACCAGGGGATTATTTGAGTAAACAATTTGGAAATTTGGAGTTCGAGAAGCCACGTGATGAACCCAGATTGAATTGTATCTGATATCTTCGATTGGGAGGACATAGTGACGAATAGGTAAGTTCTCAAGCGCATTATAAAGCATGAGGACTCTCTCTCCCGCAGTAAAAGGGTCGTTAGCCTCATGACTATTTTGAGCACTTCCCACACCAATGACTAATTCGTCAACTTCTTCCGCTATCCGAGTAATTACAGCATGATGTCCAAAATGATACGGTTGAAAGCGTCCAATATAAAAAGCTCGCATCATTCAGGATCCCAACCTAGAGTTACATCAGTTACAGTATTTAAATATTTTTTGGGTTTATTCGATTTCATTTCGGATTCCAGTCTCAAAACTAAAGTCCTTGCAAATCTCAAGAAAATGCTCTCGATTATTTTTACGCTTCGTATCGATCAGTTTTCCAACCAGCTCAAGTCCTGGCTTGGGATCTTCCATAATTTCCATATCTTCTTTAACCAGGTCGAAATATTTCTCTCCAATCTCTGTTCTTATAAATACGGAATTCCACCCCTCTGGGGCACCAACTGAACCCACTGAGATATCGGCAAAGACAGAAGTATAATCGCAGCAGTGATGACATGCATTGCGGGCATATTTAGCCACTTCTTTAATAGGTACGGAGTGGACTTCTCCATCATTAGTATAAACCCAGAATTTGCCCTTTGTAAACTCCATTTTTTTGACATCTTCTATCCTTACTTTCATAACTTCGGGCAAGATTTTTCCAAGCATAACGTCCTGCTGAAAGCTTTCCATACAGAGTAATCCAATAATAAGGACAATTTTTTCGTTTACGTTATCTCGAATAAGTTTTGCTGAATGCGCCTGGCAGGGAACGCCAATAACTGCAATTCTGTCATATTTTTCAAACGCCTCCTTCAGAGCTGCAATTACAGGGTCTGAGGTGTATTTAGTCCCTTTTGTCTTTTCAACATCTTCTGCACTTGTTAAAAGGACTACTTTAGGTTCCCATTTTTCATTCCTGGTTATTCCAATTGCGCAGTCGATTTCTCCCTGATTGAACAATGATTTCAGAATGCCAGTGGCTACTCCTCCGTCCTGGCTACCCGCATTATCTTTGGATTTTGCGGCAAAAAACTTCCTTACATTTGTAAGCTCGTTCTCAATAAAACCGTCAACTAAAGGACAGATCCTGCTACAGGTTAAACAACCTTCACAGACCTGGTACGCAGCTCCCTTCTCATAGAGATTTAAATCGCTAGGGTCTCGAATTTCTGCAGCTTTCTTTACTTTAACCGCCCCAATCGGACAAACAGCCTCACACGCCCCACAGGCTGCACATATGTCATGTTCAATGACTTCTGCAATTTTTGGTGGCAATTAATTACCTCCAAGATCTTGTTGTCCTTGCCCAAATAAATATCTAAATATTATGTACAAAAATACAATAAAAAAATTAAAAATTGTATAAGATGTAATTCTATTACATCTTTGCAATGATTTCTTTACCTATGAGTTTTATTGCTTTTTCCTTGTCAGGCCCAATTGGAGAGCCTGCAACAATCTGAGTAACTCCAATTGCCTCAAGGTCTTTAATCCTCTTCATGCAGTCTTCAGGAGTTCCACAAATAGCAAAAGCTTCGATCATTTCCGGAGTTACAAGCCCACCCATAAGAGAACCGAAATCTCCCTTTGCAATAGCTGCTCCAATCTGGTTCTTGGCTTCAACAGGGATCCCATGGCGCTCAAGAACAAGGTCTGGAGAACCTGCAACGATAAAAGCAACTACTACTTTTGCAGCATTTACAGCCTTTGTAGGGTCTTTATCAATAGAGAAGCAGGCATATGCAGTTACATCAACTTCACTGGGGTCGCGGCCAACTTTCTCGGCTCCCTTCCTGATCTGCTCAACTGCAACTTCAAAGTCTTTCGGATGGGAAGCGTTAATAAGGACACCATCAGCAACTTCTCCAGCAAGTTCGAGCATCTTCGGGCCCTGGGCTCCCATGTAAATAGGGATCTTTCCCGCATTGAAAGCAAGTTTAGCTCCGGCAAACTTAACCATTTCCCCTTCCATTGAAACTTTTTGCCCTGCATGGAAAGCTCTAATAGCCTGGATAGCTTCTTTTGTAGTGGCAAGGGGCTTTTCCCAGGCAATTCCCATTGCATCAAAAGTCGCCTTATCTCCTGGACCAAGCCCAAGGACTGCCCTACCTCCTGAAATTTCGGCGATTGAAGCGATACTTGATGCAGTTATTGCAGGGTTCCTAGTGTAAGAGTTTGTAACTCCTGAACCGATCATGATGCTGTTAGTATTAAGAGCAAGAACAGTAAGTGTGGAATATACATCACGGTTGTTGTAGTGATCAGTAATCCAGACATAATCAAATCCCTGCTGTTCTGAAAGCTTTGCATAGTATGCGATCTTTAATGCAGGATCGCTTGGCACAAATTCAATTCCGAATTTCATTTTTACTACTCCAAATAGTTTATTAGCTGAAATGGGCTATGGCCCTCTTGTCCCTAATAATGTTACTTAAATAATAATTAATATTCATTATAATAAATATTAATTATCACTCTTCAATGAATTCACATAACAGTATTTAAGAGGCTATATATAATTAACTATATTAAATGATTTATATACAAGTGCTCCTATAAAAATCAGAAATTTAGCTTTCCTGAGAATTAAGGAGTTTTCAGGCCCTCCCATTCAAAAGAAATAAACAAATGTTAAAAACCTTTTCCAAGGAGTTACATTTTATTTTCTAAGTTTTAAGAGGTTTTTCTTGGGCCAAGGAAAAACTCCCCCTTCTTTGAGTTCTGATTCTACTGAAATGAGGAAAAGATTTATATTAGAAAACGATCGGTCCGGAAATCCCCAAATATTTCCTCTAAGTGTTATTTTAAATTTTAAGCTTTATAATAAAAACCAGGCAATCAGAGGCTTAAACGTAAAATGAAGTATGACAAAAAAAATAATCAAAGTTGCGAGGGCGCACCCCGCAGCAAGCTGCGGGGTATTCGAATGGAATAAAGTTTTAACTGACAACAACTTGATGATATTATTTAAAAGATCCTTACAATTATATATAAAGAAGGGTGATTATCTATAGTAAATATTAATTATTTTATAAGTCG
>CAZFNE010000158.1:0-7419 GCA_964520335.1 uncultured Methanosarcinales archaeon
AAATTCAAAATAACTAATACGAAAAAAGCGGGTGTTTGCACATGCAGGAATCTGTTAGAAAACTTGGACTTATAGGGGCTGGCCTCTGGGCTATGACCGAAGAAAAAATCGATGATCTTGTAAAAGACCTGGTAGATAAAGGAGATTTCAGCAAAGAGGAAGGGAAAAAAGCTGTCCAGGATCTGCTCGATGAAAGCAAAAAACAAAGGGCAGACCTAGAAAAAAAGATTTCTGAGAAAATTCAGGATACAATCTCCAAAAAGGATATTTTTACAAGAAAAGATCTCCATGAGCTTGAAATCAGATTGAAAACTCTCGAAGAAGAGCTTGAGAAAATTAAGAATAGGGAAAAGATGTTTTTTAAATAAAATGCTCATCTTTTTTGAAACTTTTTTAACTTTATTTTACCTCTTTAAATTTCTTTTCCCTTTCTCTTAATTTTGAACACCTTCTACCTCAACATCTTCACTGGGACACGCATTTTCAAGTAGAACGTCGAGATCTGCGATTTCAGAGTTAAGATCATTTATCTCTGCCTGAGTAAGGCCCATATTAAAATCTTCTGCTGAAACTGCATTTTGAGCTTCAACGATATTGGGGGACATTTCTGAGTTCTGTGCTTCGGATGCATCGTTTCCGACACAGCCTGATCCTGCAAGCCAGACAATTGTAGCTGATATTACAAGCAGGTGAGCTAATTTTCCCATTTTCTGCCTCCTTATCAATAAGCTTTCCAGCGAAATTCCCGATAATCTCCTCAAGAACTTAAAAGTACTTTTTCGAGAAGAGAAAATGTTGAAAATCTGTTATAGGGATAGAAATTTCGCTAAATAGGGATGTTTAAAAGATGGGTTTCTTTAACAATAATTTTTGAAAACTCAGTCTGAAGTAACGCTTGACTGAGCTTCTACGTTTAATTAGATAAACGAACCTTTTCAATTCTTTGTTTTTTTACTTTTTGTTTTTATTATTTGTTTAATTATTTATTGGTTTATTATTTCCGATTTGTTACATGTGTTAACATATTAATTTATTTAACTTTTTCGTTTTCATATTCTTTTAATTTTTCGAAGATCTGTTTGAGTATCTTATTTGCCTTGTTGATGTCATTAAGAGATTCTCGCAGATAATTGTTTGCCTTCTGCATTATTTCCTTGCTTGCATTTGCATCCTTATATAGAAGGTCTGCAGTCTCTTTTTTTTCCCTGGAATCGGCTAGATAGGATTTATAACTCGTAAGCTTTACTTCAAGGTCAGAAGTATCAGTGCCATTTACTTTAAGGCTCTGGATATTTCCCTCAATTTCCCTGGAGAGATTTTCGGATTTCTCAAGAAATTCTCCTATTTTTTCACTAACGATCTGGCCTGCACCTGCAAGGCTAGCTTTCTGGGCGCTCTCCCAGATCTCACGAAGCGACTTAACTACGGCCAGCAGCTCTTTTTGATTAGAAGCTTCTGCAACCTTTGCTTTTTCGGCTTCCAGAAGGGAAATTTTGTCATTGATAGCAGCTATTTTTTCCTCAGTTTTACTGCCATCTGAATATTCCATATTGCTTTTTACATTTGAAAGATGAGCTATCATGTAATTGATAGTAGAGTCAAGGTAAGTTTTTGTGCCAGCAAAAGCTTCTTTGGAGTTGGGGTCAATTTTTCCAGCCCTTATCTCATTTTTTATTTTAAGGAAATCCTCTTTTGCTTTCTGGTATTCTTCTTTTTGAAGCTGAAGTTCTTCTCTTTCCCGGGCTCTATGCTGTTCATAGCCTAAAGTTCTATTTTCTTGTTGGATATTTTGGTTATTCTGGAGCTTTTCAGGCCCTGCATTTAAATTTTCATTATTCGATACGGAACTATTATTATTATTATTATTATTATTATTATTATTATTATTCTCTATTGTCGAATTGCCGGCATTTCCATGTGTGGATTGGGCCTGGTTTTTATATTCCTGTTCTGAAGCATATTTGGCGGCAGCTAGTCCTCCTTCTGGCAAGAAAGCCAGGAATATTAATGTAAGCGTAAAATAAGCCAGATATCTCAGAATCCTTGATTTTTTCATCTGACTTCCTCCCTTCTCAAATAATGTAAGTCATAATAGCCCTTTATAGGAGGAGGTAAATATAAGTATTCTTTTTAGAACAGGTCTACTTAAAAGGTAGATATAGAATTTCAAGCTTGATGAACCCTCCATTATCTTGATAAAGCTTTAATAGGCCTCATAAACTTTCAAAATTTCTGTGCGGAAAGGTAAAACATTTATGCTAAAACTCCGTTTAACATTTCGTGAATTTTAGGAAGCTTTGCAGGATCGCCTGTGTTTTCTTTTTACTTTTATTCTGTCAAGGGAATGCAGCCGCGGTTACAATTCACGGAACAGTATATGAGTGGTCTAATTTCAAACCTTTGAATAACACGGTAGTTGAAATTAACACTACCCCTGAACAGCACTTCGTAGCAAAAAATGCTGAATATTCCTTTAACTTGACTTCCGGAACCTATCTAATAACTGCAAATTATTTTGAGGGAGAAAGAGTTGTTTATACTGCCAATGAGACAGTTGTAGTTTCCGATAAAGGAGAATATGTAAGGGATTTGCTTCTGTTTCCAATCTCTCAGGAAGAGCTCCTGAACCAGGATCAGCTTGAACTTCCTGAGCTTGGGCTTGAAAATTCTAAAGCTGCTCCCCAGGAAAACTCTCAGACCAGCTTTGTAATTGTGATCTTCTTCTCTTTCATAGCCCTGCTTTTGATAGGTTATTTCCTTGGAATGAGACATAGGAAAAGCCCGCAGATTGTCTCCCATTATCAGGAAAGAGGAAGGGAATTCCCAGCTCTCCAAGCTGGAAACTCGATGCAAGAACCTATAAATGAAGCGGAATTTTCTGAAGAACACGTACCTGAACCTGCTCCAGAGCTTGTTGAAACTTCTACCGAACGTGTGCAAGCGGAACCTGAAACCGATATGGCTGGTTTAGACGCTGATCCGAAACCTGCTACTGCTGAAACTACTAGGCTCGAAGAAGCTGACCCTGGGCTCGGAGAACCCGGTGACAATATCAATATGGAAAAGGGAAATAAATCCATGCTTCAGATCCAGTCGCAGAACTTCGATAAAATAGGGCTTCCTCCCAAAAACAAAGAAGCAGAAAATTTAAACTCTCATGCTGCAAAAGGACCTGAGTTCAGCCTGCCTGAAGACCTCAGAGAACTCCTTGAGGTTATTCGACGTTGCGGAAATCGGATTACCCAGAGGGAGCTTCGGAAAAAATCCCCTTATTCGGAATCCAAGGTTAGCCTTATGCTCTCAGACCTCGAAGAGCGAGGCTTAATTGAGAAATTCAAGAGAGGGAGAGGAAATATTATTCGTATTCCTGACAAACACGCATGCAGGCAGAAAGAGCCTGAAAATAAAAATGAGTAAATGAAAGACGAGAAAATGAGGATGGAATAAAAATATTATTTTTATTCAAAAATTATACGGACTCTTTTCAAGCTCTTTTAAGAAACCCTAAATAGTAAACTATATAACTGAATTCACCTACTAAGCAAAAATCAAAATAACAATCCGGAATTAAAGCATTTGAAAACCCAGATAGTGGGTTTTTGAGAGTCTATCTGGATTTCAGATTTATATTTCAAATCATGTCTCAAATTCTACATTACAATCTGTTGCGTAAATTGTTTTTGCTCAATTTATGCCCTGGAAATAAAAAAAGAGCAAATTATTGTAATAAGTATTTCAATTAATATTCATACTGACATAAGTCCCTATCTTAATGTTGGAGTTATAACTTTAATTTAACTCTATAACCCTGTATTCATCTTTATAATTCACCTTTATATCCTTAATGTCTTTATTAAACCCATTTAAACCCATAATCTTAAATTATACCCTAATATTGAACTTGAAGCCTTATTATTACAGATTTGAGTCTGAAATTGTAAATAATCAGGTTTACTGAGAGAATATCCGAAAATTATACTTGAATTCCCAAATGGATTCTTTCCAAATTAATTATTATCGATTATTGCTATTATTATACGATTATTGAGGGAAAAACATGCGAATTTCCATGGATATCGAATTAAAGGACGTGCCCGGGCAGATGCTTTTAGCCCTCCAGCCTCTTTCGGACTGCAAGGCTAATCTGATAACTGTAGTGCATCACCACCAGAAAAGGACTCCCAGAAAAACAGTGCCTGTACAGCTTGTGCTCGAAACAAAACCTGAAAGTATTGAAGTTATAAAATCCAAGCTTGAAGAGAGCGGGATCAGGGTCGTAAGGGTTGGAGAACATCGCTTCAGGGAGAGCATAAATGTTGTCCTCATAGGGCATGTGGTTCATACAGGAATCCAGGATACCATTGATGAGATTGATAAGACAGGCTTTGCCGAGGTTGTGGATATTTCCCTCTCCATGCCCGGAATAAACTTGCTTTCTTCAGCCCTTATCCGAATAGATGCAGTAGGAAAAAAGGACCTGCAAAAAGCCCTTAATATCCTGAAAGATGTTTCGGAAAAAAAAGACCTCTTAATGGTGCTCCCAGTAGACATCCAGGCCTGAAAAAGAGATTTAGGAGATTTTAAGCTATGAAGACGATAAGCTGTTCGATCCTTGGGTTCGGCGCAATTGGACAGGGTGTAGCTCAGGTGTTCCTGAAGCAGAAAAACTATCTGGAAAGTATAGGGCTGGATGTGAAAGTTGTTGCAGTTGTGGATTCAAAAGGAGCTACTATAAATCCTGAAGGGGTTGACCTTGCCGACTGCCTTGCGCGCAAAAAAGCAACCGGAACAGTTGCCCTTGAAAACCTGACAGGCCTTGCTGTTATAAAGACAATTCCTCACGACCTTGTAATCGAAACAACCCCTACAAACATAAAAACAGGAGGAGCAGGCCTGCTTAATATGTTTGCAGCTTTTGAGACTGGAAAGGATGTAATTACTTCGAATAAAGGTCCCCTGACTCTAAAATACAGGGAACTTATGGAAGCTGCAAAGACTTCGGGCTCCCAGTTCAGGTTTGAAGCTACGGTTGGAGGGTCAATGCCTATTATCAACCTCGCAAATGAAGTCCTGGCAGGAAATAAGGTTTTAAGTATCAAAGGCATCCTGAATGGAACCTGTAATTATATCCTGACCCGGATGCTGGAAGAAAGGGCAAGCTATAATGATATCCTTGTAGAATCCATGCAGCTTGGAATTGCGGAAACCGATCCTACATACGATGTTGAGGGAATTGATACTGCCTGCAAACTTGTAATCCTGGCAAATGCTATTTTTGGGCTTAATGCCACATATCAGGATGTCAAGGTTGCGGGAATTACGAAAATCACGCCTGAAGCCCTGGAGATGGCTTATGAGAAAGGGCACGTGATCAAACTTATAGGGGAAGTTAGCAGGGAAAGAATCCATGTAGCTCCAAGGCTTGTGCCTATTAATCACCCATTGGCGGTTGGAGGCACTTTAAACGTTGCCTCTGTAGAGACGGAACTTGCAGGGGAAATTACAATTACAGGAAAAGGAGCGGGCCCTGTCGAGACTGCAAGTGCAATCCTCAGCGATCTAATTGCAATTTACGGGAATGCATAAAATAAAGCCTAAGATTAATCTCAGAGTTCAAAATCAGGCTAAATCTATCAATATTTCAGCACTAATTAATAATAGTTCAATATTAATTTCAAAATAATTAAATAAAATAAAACTGTGTGAACCATGACAAGCTTCAGGGAATTTGCAGAAACCTGCCAGGCAATTGAGAAAATCTCAAGTACTATTGATATTACAAACAAAGTTGCCGAACTTCTTAACAAAGTTGATTTAGATGAGCTGCCTCTTGCTACTCATTTTATTATGAGTGAAGTTTTTCCTGCCTGGAGTGGGGAACAGCTTGGGATTGGGACAAGTTTACTTTATGTGGCGCTTTCCAGGGCCTCAGGCATGGCTGTAAAAAGCATAGAATCCCTTATTCGGACTACAGGGGATATTGGGGATACTGCCCTGCTTATTCTAAAAGAAAAAAGAAAAAATCAGGCTACTTTTTCATCTTTTCTGGAAGAACAGTCTGAACTTTCAATAACCGAAGTTTTTTCCCGCTTTAAAATTGCTTCCGAAGCCTCAGGCAAAGGTTCGCAGGAAATTAAGGTTAAAAACCTGCAGTTCCTTTTCAATTCCTCAACCCCGAGAGAAGCTAAATACATCTCCAGGCTGGCACTTGAAGAACTCCGCATAGGAGTTGGCGAAGGCGTTGTAAGGGACGCGATTGCAAAAGCCTTTTTCGTGCCCGCAAGTATCGTTGAGCATGCTCTTATGGTTACAAACGACCTCGGAATAGTTGCTGCTGCAGCAAAACAGGGCGGGGTAGAAGCTCTTGAGCAGCTTGGAATTCAAATTAACAGGCCTATAAAAATGATGCTTTCCCAGATCAGCCCTGATGTGGATGCCGACATAAAAGAAATGAAGGAAGCAGCTATCGAATGGAAATTCGATGGGGCAAGAGTCCAGATTCATAAAAATGGAAATTCTGTCACGCTTTTTTCCCGCAAGCTTGAAAACGTAACAAACTCCCTGCCTGACCTGGTAGAAATAATTCGAAAACACGTTAAAGCTGATTCTGCAATCCTTGATGGGGAAGCCGTCGCTGTAGACGAAGACGGAAAGCCCAGAGCCTTTCAGGAAATCCTTAAACGTTTCAGGCGCAAGTACGGAGTTGAAGAAAAAGTCCTCGGAATTCCTATTCAGCTCAACCTTTTTGATATAATGTACCTGAACGGCAAAACCCTGATTGACCTTCCTCTGCTTGAACGGCGAAAAGCCCTTGAATCCTGTGTTGAAAGCTCGACTGAAGACTCAAAATCTATCTGCATAGATAAACAGGTCATAACCGGAGACCTCGAACTTGTGGAAAAAATCTACAGGGAAGCCCTGCAAGCCGGGCACGAAGGTGTCATGGTCAAAAATCCTAATTCCATGTATTCCCCGGGAAAGCGCGGGAAAAACTGGATAAAGAAAAAACCGCTTATGGATACCCTCGACCTTGTAATAGTCGGAGCCGAATGGGGTTTTGGCAGGCGGGCAAACTTGATAGGTTCATATACCGTTGCCTGTTACAATCCTGAAACCAGCCTCTATCTTCAGGTGGGCAAAGTCGGGACAGGCCTGACCGATGACCAGTTAAAAGAACTCACTGAGATGCTTTCGGGACTTATGGAAGGCGGAGAAGCTGGAGGAGTATTTGCTATCCGGCCGCAGGTTGTCCTGGAAATAGCTTTTGAGGAAATCCAGAAGAGCCCCAATTATGATTCCGGCTTTGCATTGCGTTTCCCGCGGTTTATCCGAATCCGGGACGATAAAGATGCTGAAGAAGCTGATACTATCCAGCGGATTGAAAAGGTCTATAGCCAGCAGTTGAAAAGGCTCTAAAAA
>CAZFNE010000159.1:0-3297 GCA_964520335.1 uncultured Methanosarcinales archaeon
TCGCTGCTCATATCACCTTATCAAATCTAATAATCTTTCACCTTTTATTTCATCTGCCTTCCACGCTATAAGCGCAAAATTTCCATCAGAATGTTTGTCAACCTTGTTTATCCATTCAATCTCGCTGCTCGCTTTTGCTTTGAGGACTTTATTCGTTGTTTCAGTTGCATATAAGCTGGAATTGATTACCCACCATTTACTGCTGATTCCAGCACGTTTTAGGTCAGACTCAAGCCTCATTGCTTCATAGACAGGTGTGGCTTCTGCTAGTGTAATAATTAAAACCTCTGTTTCGTCAGCATTTCTTAAACGAGGAAGTAAGTTTTTAACTGATTCCGGAATATCATTTTGCAAACGACTGACTTCCCTATGATGCCGTTGAGTTGAATCAAGAAGTAAAAGCGTATGTCCTGTAGGGGCTGTATCAATAATAACAACCTCATTTTCAGCTCTCTCTACAATTTGAGCAAAAGCTCTGAAAACAGCAATCTCCTGCGTACAGGGTGATCTCAAGTCTTCTTCTATATAGGCAAGATCATCATCACACATCGTTTTTCTTGCTTTGCTGAGTACTTCTTCTTTGTATTTAGCTAGCTCCGCTTCTTCATCAATTCTGCTTATTGTTATATTTTCGCTTTCTTCTATAACGAATTTAATGTGTGCAGCAGGGTCTGTTGTTGTAAGGTGGACTTTAGAACCTTTTTGAGCAATACCTAGGGCAATTACTGCTGCAACTGTTGTTTTCCCAACTCCACCTTTACCCATGGTAAATATTACTTTCTTGCCAGAGGTATAAAGGTCATCTATAACGTCTTTAAGTTCAGGAATCAACTTAGAGTTTACCTTTTCAGAGCTGATGTTATATTTATCCTCATATAAAAATATCCTGACATTATCTACACCTGTAATATTGTAAGCTCTGAGAGGAATTTCGTAAGTCAAGAAACCTTTTAAAACAATTGGCATACTTTTCAATGCTTCTTGCTGCTTCTCAAAAAGACTTTGAGATAAAGTATCATCATAGCTTTGCAGGATCCCATTAATTATAAGGATTTGATTATTAACACCTAAATCCTTTAGCTCCTTTGAAGCCCTTTCAGCTTCTTTAAGAGGTTCTTTTTCAGGGCGAGAAACAAGAATAAGAGTAGTCATATCTTTATTAGACAATGTTTCTACTGCTTGCTTATAAATCTCTTTTTTATTCTCAAGCCCGGAAAGCTGCCCCAAACAGGATGCTCCATGTGTACTCTCGCTTATGAAATTGCTCCAAGCTGAAGGCAGTTCCATCATCCGGAGAGTATGTCCAGTAGGGGCTGTATCGAAAATTATATAATCATACTCTTTCTCTGCTTTTTCATCAGTCAGAAAAGTTGAAAATTCATTAAACGCAGCTATCTCAACAGTACAGGAACCTGAAAGTTGCTCCTCCATATTTTTAATTACAGAATCAGGCAGCTTCCCTCTGAAGGGTCCAACAACACTTTCTTTATATTCCTGGGCAGCCGCTTCAGGGTCAAGGTTAATGACAGTCAAATTAGGTACTTCTTTTAAAGCGACTCCTTTATTGTTTAACTCGGTATTAAATACGTCCTGTAAATTAGAGGCAGGATCAGTACTGATTAATAGAATTCTTTTCCCTTTATCCGCCAGAGCAACAGCAGTAGCACAGGCAGTAGAAGTTTTTCCAACCCCACCTTTTCCTGTAAAAAAGAGATATTTGGTAAGTTTTATTTGTTCAGGATTAAACGCTTCAAACAATGTACTCACCTGATGATTCTTAACAACATTCATCATTGTCACAACAGGAGCACTTCTTTATCGAAGGCTTTTCCTTTGCTTTCAAATAACTTTCTGGCACATCTAAAAATTTAATCAGCTCATCGTTTGTAGGATATTTCTTCGTCTTTACCACTTTACTGTCAACAATAGTTACTGGTAAGACGTCAACCCCATCACGGTTTAATATTTCACTTATGACTGTATTATCTACAAAGGCCTGTGGATTATTGTTAAGGTTGTATCTCTCAACTTTAATACCGTTTTTTTCCAGATTACTTAGAGCTGTTGATATCCTTAAAAGCTCCATGTCAATTACAGGTCCACATAAGCCAGTAGAACAGCACATTGCAGGGTCAAAAATTATCATTTTCACCATAAACATCTCTCTTTTATTTTTGGTATACTTTACATTTTTATTCTCTTTTGCTGATTTTAATTTAGCTTTCTATGTCACTTGTATATTTTTTGTGTCTCATATGAATTAATTAGACTTTAAAAGTTCAATTGTTTTCTCAAGGATTTCTGAGATTTCGTTGTCTCTAAGGTCTCTATCTTTATTTTTTTTGATTCCTAATTCAGAAATAATAATATGGTCATTTATTTTGAAGCCTGCTAGTTCAAGTGTTTTACTTGCACAATTTACAGGACAACCATCAATTGCAATGATTCTGTCTGAAGCTTCAGCAGATTTCATAATTCCTGATGCTCTAGCTCCAATCCCAGAGGTGCACATCAGATTCCCAATACATCGTTTTTCAAGCTCTATTGCAATTTTATTGGAGATTTGTCCGACATTTGCTGCTCCAGCACAGGGAAAAATTGCAGTGATAGAATCGCTGCAACAGCTGCATTTTTCATTTTCAGTCACTGTCTACTCACCTTTTAAATTTGGCAATATTTTCCACATTTGAGGTAATGAAAAGAAGTATTAACTCATTTACCAATCCATTTTTTGATGTCTTTTTCATCAGGAACTTTGCCTGTAAGCTTTACTTCTCCGTCAACAACTACGGCTGGAGTAATCATAACTCCATAACTCATAATTTTTTCAATATCGTCTACTTTAACGACTTCGGCATCAACTCCAGTCTGCTTTACTACTTTATCTATCGTTTCTTTAGTTTTTTTGCATTTGGGACAACCTGTACCGAGAATTTCTATTTTCATCTGTTTTCCTCACTTTTTATTATTTGATTTTTAAATTCTTATTATTGCTTCTGCTTTTATCATTTTGTTAAGTATTCAAACAGTTATTTATAATGTATACAAAAATTACAACAGTATATTAAATAAATATCCCGTGAAAATTATTGACACCGTTACTATTGAGACAAAAATTGCTATTAATTCTTTTTTTAATACTTTTTTGAGGATTATCATTTCAGGTAAGGATACGGCTGTAACAGCCATCAGAAAAGCCAGCGCGGTTCCTACAGGGAGGCCTTTTCCAATCAAACTTTCAACAATAGGAATCATGGCCATGACATTTGAGTATAAAGGCACTCCAATAAGTACGGC
>CAZFNE010000159.1:3397-7407 GCA_964520335.1 uncultured Methanosarcinales archaeon
GCAAAAGTGACACCTAAAGGCACTCCAGCTTCTACGAATCCAATAAATATTGGAACTGATGAGCATGAACAAAAAGGAGTAATTGTACCTATAAAAGATGCAAGAAAATAATATTTTATCCCTTGTTTGCTTCCAAGCACCTGTCTGGTTCTTTCAGGCGTGATATATGTCCTAATATAAGAAATAACAAAAATCATAAAAGCAAGAAGAACAAAAATTTTCATTACATCATAGATAACAAAGTTAACACTCGCAGCAAGCCTTGTATCAGGAGCAATCTCCAATAATTGGTATGTAACTTTATCTGCAATCCATTGAAGAGGATAGAAAATATCGACCATTTTGAAATCCTTCTTTAAGATTTTCTTCCGATTTTTAGAAACATCTGTTCTTAATTATATCAATATATGTTGATATTAACTTCATGAAATATAACGTTAACGCTAAAAGAAAACTAATATAAAAGTTAAAAAATAGTTTAATTAAAAAATTTATATGAATTAAAAATAATTGGAAATTCTTTAGACAAATTTTCAGTTAGGCTAATTCTTCAATAGATTCTAAAATCTTCCTTATTTTATCATTATGTATTGAATACAGCCTCATTTTCCCGTCTTTTCTAACTTTGATAATTCCCCAATCTTGTAGTTTCGCGAGATGCATTGAGGTGTTAGACTGGGTTCTACCAATTATTTCTGGAATTTCGCAAGCACACAGTTCTCCCTTTTTGCCATATTTCTGATTTTCAGACGCTAATTCCGCTTCAAGAAGAGCCTTAATTATTCTATATCTTGTATCTTCACTGAGGGCTTTAAAAAGCTGAACATCTTCTTCATTAATCATATCATTAAATATTGAATGGAGATTCTATTTATAATTTTCTAACATTGAAAGTAAACTCTTCTTAAAAATTGGAGTTCACTTGTTTAGATATATTTATACTTAATACAATTATTCTCTAAAGAAGATTATTCTTTATTTAGAGCAACCACAAAGATTTTAGAACCATAAAATTTTGATAAGCTGGTGGTCTAAAGAGCAAAATAAAAACAAACCCATTTTCTTGCATGAAAGTAGTTGTTGCAGAAAATTTTGAAAACTCGAAGGAAATTAGCTATGAATAAAAAAAGAGATGAAACAGAAACTAAAAGATTGGAACGATTTATCTCAGATAAGGGTCAGGTTGAGATAAGATTTCAAAAGCTAATTCTTATAGGTAACGAATTTGATGAGAAAGAATTATCTTCAGAAGTCAAAGTTTTTAAAGCTTTGGCAGATGAAAACCGTTTGAGGATTTTAAAATTATTAAGGGAAGGCGAATTATGTGCCTGTGAATTAACTGTCGCCCTATCTACTTGTCAATCGACTGTTTCACATCATCTCTCAGTACTAAAAAATGCAGGTCTGATCAAAGAAAGGAAAGAAGGAAAATGGTCTTATTTCCGTCTTTCGGACGGGGCGGTTATTGAAATGCTTATACAAGTAAAACTCCTTGTAGATAAGTAAATTTTTGGAATATTGTGTTTAAAGAGATCTACCTATTGTGGGAAGTTAAGAAAAATTGAAATGATATAAGCAAACGGATAAGAAAAGGTATCATTTCCCAAATGTTCGCAAGATCCAGTCTTTTATTTCATCTCTGACCCGCCGGAAAACATTCAGTTTCTCTTCCTCCGATCCTACAGCCACGGCAGGATCCTCGAAAGTTTAATGAATTACTTCTCTTGCCCTTGGAAATTTGCTCGGGATTTCCAGATTCGTGCTACAGATAGGACAGACAGTTTTAGCATTGTCGCAGACAATGACAGCCACATCAAATATGATATCCTGAAACTCCTGGGGAGTCTTGGAGTACTGACTGGATATATCGATTCCTATTTCTTTCATGGCTATAATAGCTAGAGGATTAACTTTCGTGGCCTCGACACCAGCGCTATAAGCTTCATATCGATCCCCATAAGCAGATCTTAAAAGGCCTTCAGCCATCTGGGACCTAGCTGAGTTGTGGGTGCAAAGAAAAAGAACCTTCTTTTTTCCCTGTTGTCTCATATTTGTTACCACCTCATATTAATTGGGTATAATGATTTCAGTATTATGACTGTATCGAAGTCGGGCATCGAGGGGTATAGAGAAAAAATTTCGTTGGTATTATTTCTCATCTTCCAACTGCATTCCGGGCCTCTTTTACGATCTCCTTCATCATTTCTCCTACAAGATTTGCTTTTTCACAATGAGAAGCTTCTTTATGCTTATAATTTAATAGAATACTCATTACTCTATCGGCCATCCGGTAATACTTCATATCCTCAAGTATAATCAGGAGCCCAGATAGGTTTTCACTAAATTCTCCACACTTGTCATAGTTACAGACTGCCTGCTGATGTAATTGGCAAACTGATTGTAGATCTTTTATGATTTCTTCCGGAATACTATCAGACATAAGTATTAATCCAATCTAAGATTTCTTTTCAATAAAGATTAAGGAACGCTTTTCACAAATTAATTTAGTTAGTTCACCTATATTGTCCTCTGAAATGTAAATTTTACCGTTCCCACTCAGGATGGTTACTCTGAATTTCCACCGCAGCAAGACCCAGCTTCTCCTCCACAGCCACATTCGCCACTATCCATATCCTTGCCCCTGAGTGCTGCACCAATCATTGCCCACGCACAACCAACCCCACTCTGCACTTCTATTGCATGGACAGGGCAATTAAGGGCACATGCTCCACATTCCATACATGCTGTTGGATTTATGAGTTTAACGCGTTCTTCCCCTTCAGCAAAGACTCCATGAGGACATACCTGCATACAGCGCCCGCAATTGATACACTTATCTGAATGATACTTGAGTGTATTCTCAAGATAAGAATCAAACATTTAAATCACCTTCATGAACTCAATTATCCCTAATAGAATCGATACTACGATCCCAGAACCTCCCATAAATGCCATGATAGGTACATATCGGAAAATTTCTTTTTTAACTCCAGACCTTGAAGTAAAAGTTGTACATCCCGTAAAGTTAAGGGCCAAATACGCTATAACAGCTGGCATAATTAGAAGAATTGCCAGTGATATCAGAGCATTTTCCCATAAGGGCATTGTAGAATTTGTTGTAAAGGCAAATGCAAAGGGAAGAGCAACAATCTCTCCTAGAATAAGCCCTTTTGTACTGAAATCATGAGTAGGGATAAATGGAAGAAGGGCTGGGAAGAGAACAGTTCCTGCAAGAGCTGTTGTGATTGCAGCAAGAGCTCCAAGAGAGCCTGCAAGGAGATAAAGAATAATGGTAGCAACGACCGTTGGTAATATTATATGAACAAGTTCTACTGATGTGAGTACTAAGCGATCTTTCAATGGAAATTGAACCCTTCTCATTTCGGGAGTTGCCTTGCGTGTTTTAAGATACTCAGGGAGGTCACTAGCACGAACAGGACCATATTCCACGTTGAAGCCAGACCAGCGTTTCACTTCGGACGCAGAGATTCCAGGAGCTGAAAGTTGTGGCAAGATAATAGTTCGATGTCTGACAACACTGGTAAGTCCTGAGGATATTATACGCCGAACAAGTTCTTCTGTTCCAAAGGTACCTTTACCCGCAGCACACCAGACATTAATTCCCTTCGTATCCAAGACAAGAATATACCCATCAGTGCCTTCAAGCGAGGTACGAACTGCGTCAAAACTCAGTGAATAATTTGCCGAGGCAAAAACCGGCGAATCAGGTGTTGGATTTCCAAGCCGATAAAGGCCAGGTTTTACGATATGACCCATCCGATTCACACCCCATCGGGCTAGGAAGTGATCAAGCCGATTAGCTAATGTGAGTTTACCTGTGGTCGTGAGAATCTCAGGCTTGGGCATACTTTTAATAGTGGGGATTGCAGCAAGTCTTGAAATATTGTCAGTCAAACGGTTAGATGGCAGTACTTCTGATTTTGATGTGCATGAGCAAGACGAACTAGTAGTCTCATTATTGTCCATTTACTCACTCCCTTTCTTTAATC
>CAZFNE010000160.1:0-7362 GCA_964520335.1 uncultured Methanosarcinales archaeon
TTATAAAGGTGATATTTTGAAAATGCTTTTTATGGATATAGTAAGGCCTCTCTCGCTTGCTGATGGCTCACTCATCCATAGATATGAGCTTGTAAGTAATCTGGCAAGGCTTAATAACGAAATCCACATTTTTACTACTGATAAGACTTTCCTTTCAAACTTATCAAACATTCACCGTCATTATATTTCCCCAGGAAACTTTTTTTCGCTTACGTTCAATTATTTTAGCGCCTCAGTAAACGTCCTAAATTCTGAAACTTTTGATGTCCTGTATACCCGCAATCCTAATTTTGGCTTTCTTGCAGGGATTTTCTTTAAAAATAGATGCAAAAAAATAATATATGAATTAAATGGGATTCCAGAAGATGAAAAAAGCCTTTTTAAAATGAAATCAGCAAAATTATCTAACTCCGGAAAACAAGAAGTCTTTTCCTTTTCAGATTATTATTTCTCCTCACAAGCTAAACTTAAATTTTTTATCCTTAAAAAAGCTTTAAGTTTTTCAGACGAGATAATTGCTGTGACTCCAGGAATTAAAGCAAATCTCGAACAAAGATATAATGTTCCAGGTGAAAAAATAGTTGTAGTCTCTAATGGAGCTAATACTTCCTTATTCAAACCTCTAGATCAAGAAATTTGCAGAAAAGAACTGGGACTGGATGCCAAGCTTTTCCATATATGTTTTGTTGGAAACCTTGCTCCATGGCAGGGAGTTGAGTATCTTGTAAAAGCTGCCCCTTTAATACTGGCTCGATTTCCTGAATGTCGCTTTTTAATAATCGGAGATGGAGTTATGAAACACGAGCTTTTAAAACTCTCAAGAGAGCTTGGAGTAGAAAATAGATTTATTTTTACAGGTGTGGTTGCTTATGACCGTGTGCCTTTTTACATTAACGCAAGCGATATCTGTGTCGCACCTTTTATAGTTGCCAGAAACGCAAAGATAGGTCTGTCTCCCCTGAAATTGTATGAATATATGGCCTGTAAAAAACCAGTAGTTGCAAGCGATATCAGTGGGGTCTTAGATGTGCTTAAAGCTTCTGAGGGAGGAATTGCAGTAGTCCCTGAAAACCCGAATTCTCTCGCAGAAGCTATTTTGAAACTGCTTGAAAGCCCAGATTTAAGAATAAAATTGGGTTCAAAAGGTTTAAGTTATGTTACTGAAAATTACAGCTGGTACAGCGTTGCAAAAAAAGTTGAAGGGGTCTGTACATCAGGACTCTAAGCAAAGATACAATAACTAGTCGCCTAATCATTTTGAAACTAAAAGATTAAAACTAAATAATAATTTAAACGGGGCTTAAAATGGACGAAATTGAAGTTAAAGAATTAGCACCATCTGAATATAAAGAATGGGATTCACTTGTGGAAAAAGTTCAACCAGGTACGCTTTTTCATACGAGTGATTGGCTAGGAATTAGCAGGGACACTCTTTCCAGAGAACTGAGAATATATGGCTGTTATAAAAACGGCGAAATTGTTGGAGGATGCCCCCTTTTTGTTCGAAATTTAAAAGGTATGCTCAATGTAGGATATTCAACCTGTATTATGACTGATTACTGCGGCCCCCTTATCAAAGAAACCGCCAGTTCCAAAGCGAGTAAAAGGGTACAGGAAATTCATGAGATTCTTAACCCTTTAAGGGAATTTCTTTGCAAACAGGACTTTGACGGACTCCATCTCACTTTCTCCCCCGGGCTTGAAGATGTAAGACCATTTACCTGGTATGGATGGGAATCAAGCGTACACTACACCCATCATCTGAAGCTTAAAGAAAATATAGATAGCAATCTTTCAAGAAAGATTCGAAGGGAACTTAAAGCTGCTTCAGAGGCCGGGCTCAGTACACGCACTTCTAATGATCCTGAAACTTATTATCATTTATTATCTTTGGTTTATGAGAAACAAAATCTTGAACCGCCTGTTCCAGTAGAATTTTTTAAAAGGGTATTTAAACTGATTCAGGAAAAAGATATAGGGTATATGTTTGTTTCCGAAACCCCTGAAAAAGAAGCTATTGCAGCTCACCTTAACCTCTATGGTAAAAAATGCACTGTTACCTGGTCTTCGGCCTTAAACCCAGAGTATGGAAAGACAGGTGCAAATGCCCTTTTATATTATAATGAATTCCTTGACCTTAAGTCCAGAAATTATGAATATATGAATGTCATGGCAGCAAATATACCCAGGTTCGCGGATTTTATAATGGGATTCTCTCCTGAAATTGTACCCTATTATTCTGTGTCACTATACAGTAAGAAATACTCTCTTATGAGAACATTACATCAAATAACGCGTAAAACGGAGTCTTAAAAAACAAACGAATAAAATATAATCCAAAACTCTTACAATATACTTCTGGATTCAATTCTGTTTTATAAAATATTTTGCAGAAGCCATAGTTTGGCTTCTTTTTTGTATTAATTAACCTTTTTGATTAACCTTTTTAGATTTTGTTTTTTACGCTTACAAAAAAGCCTGATAACATTTTCTTAAATGTCGGATCGTCTCTTAAAATTATCCCATAATAAATTGGCGTAATTACACAGGCTGTAAATAGGATTACATAGATATTCGCAGAAATGAATTCCAGCAAAATTAATGGAATTGAGACGATGAATCCTGTCAAAGCATATTTAATTAATATTTCCACACTTTGTTTTTTACTAATTCCTACAAGGTTCAATAAATATGCATTATTCCAGAGCCAGAATATAGCACCTGTAAGGCTATAAAGGATAAGGGAAAACTCTGGGCTCTCTCCGTAAGTTCCTCCTATAACTAATGCGGCAACCCGCGATATTAGAAGAACCATACTGAAAGTAAACCAAACTCGCTGCCTTTCAAATACATTATAAAGAGTTGAAATAGGAGAGGATATAAAAACAAGAAATATCCATGGAACGAGGATTTTTACATAAGTTCCCGAAATGCTCCAGCTTTTCCCAAAAGCAAATGTAAATATTTCTTCTCCCAAGATTATTAGAAGAATCATCGGGAAGATTCCTATTGAAATCAGCTTCTTGTATACCTCTTCGACTATTGCTTTCATATTCCCGGTAGTTTTTCCGTTTTTTACTTCGCTTATTTGCTGGAAAAAGACCTGACCAATAGCCATGCCAAGAATTCCCATGGGCATATTCACTACCTGGTTTGCAAGAGAAAAATACCCAACAACACTTGTCCCATAATAATATGCAAGTAAGAAGGTAGGCACCTGTGGAGAAATAGTATTTGCAAGCGTAGACCAGGAACTGAACAGAGGAAAACTCTTGTATTTAATAGCCATTTCTTTCATATTTTTTATTGAAACTTTCTTAAAGAGTTTTATATCCTGTTTAACCCCTTTGAACATAAAAATATCTGCAACTCCATATCCTGCAACATATCCTACGATAAGGCCAAAGGGAGATATGTTCCAGAGAGAAATAATTAACTGGAATATTTTAGTTGATAAAGTATTTGAAATTCGGGACGCAGATATAACCCCATAACGAATTCTTCTTGAAAGCCAGTAATTCTGTGCGAAAAAAAGCCCATTAAAGAAGATTACGGGTGGGAGGTAAATTAAATATTTTGACATCCCTGGAGCATTAAGTAAATATTCGATATTACTTGGAAGAAGTATTACTATTATGCCTATTATTATAGATACTATTGTTACAAGGACAACACAGAGAGAAACTATATTTACAGAATCTTCGTCCTCCTTTGGTAACATAATAGCAAATTGATAAGAAAATGTAGAGAATATGACTAATATCCCTGAAATTGATATAAATAGTTGGGAAATCCCAAAATCATCAGGGCTATAAATTCTTGTAATTAAGGGGACAAGCAGTATACTTAGAATTTGTGAGGTTACACTGCCTGATACAAGTTTTAACACATTCGTTATAAAGCTAGACATGTCATTTCCACGTTAAAAATATAAATAGGAAGTTCTAAGGAATTTTCTCGAGATTTAATTTATAAAATATGAGGATAAAAGTTAATTATTCAATATCGGGGATTTTTCTTCTTTTTTGTATCCAGATACCTGTTTATTATCATATACTAGCGCATAATCCTTTGCATTAAACCTGTTAAAGAATTCTTTTGGAATTGGCTGAATAGAATTTACTCCATAACGCTCAGGATCATTAATAGAGACAGGTTCTTTAAGTGTTGATCTCCTTAGTAAGACCATTGAAGTTTCATTAACTTCTCCAGTGTTTATTTGTTGAGTATTAAAATATGTTGCGTTCCTATTATCGTACTTAAGGTTACTATAGAACAGGCAACTATCATACGGCGAGTCCATTAAGATATTTCCTGAATACTTATCAGTAATTGTTTTAATAGCCTGAATTTCAACCTCTTTAAATTGATTCCTTACAGTTGTGTCCTCTCCTACAAGGGGATTGTCCTTGTTAATACCTGGCGTTGTAACCATAACGAATGAAAATAACAGGATTATTATAAAGATTGTTGTAAGTTTTGCCGTTTTTGACTTAAAAAGACTGGTTAGCTTTAACATATATGTAGCAGCCACTAATACCAGAAATACCGAGATTAAAGGGAACCACCTACTTGTCAGAAAGTTTCTCATCCCGAGCAAAGGAATCCCATAAGCAAAACTATACAAAATTACAACTACTAAGGCAATGGAGAATTTATTTATCTTCCTAGCATCTTCACGAGAAAACCAAGCTAAAACTCCCCCAATCGCAAAAAAAGGCAACGCAAGATAACTTATATGCAGTAAAAGTACTTCAAATGTATCTTGAGCGGCTCCTGAGCCTACAATTAATTCATCGCTTGAATAACTTGTACCTGCCTTGAGAACATTCATAAGCGGTGTTATTATCATTTCAAAAAAAGAAGTGTTAAGATCTACATAAGTAAACATCCAGTATGTCTGAAGACAAACTAAAAAAAAGAAAATGTAATTAAAACTTGTAGTTTCGAGAGAAGAATCCCTGTATAAATATTTGTGCAGGTATTTGCCCGAATAAATTGTAACTAAAGCAAGAAATACAACAAAAGTAGTCAGTTGATGTGTAAGGACCATTAAAATAGTTGTTAGTAAAATAAGGCCTGTATATCTGAGTTCCCGTTTATCGCTGAATAATGTATAAATAATGAAGATAAAATAACAGAGGACAAGAGACCCTGGGGTTATATTTGCAATTCCTGAAACTATGCTCTGATTATTCACATTTATAAGAAGAGTTGCAAGCAGGCCCATCTGTGGGCCTTCCAGTTTTTTCCCAATTAGATAAATAGCTCCTGTTATGAAAATATTAGCAAGACCTATTGAGTAAAATACTGCATCTTTTATGTCAACTTTACCAATAAGCTGGGTTATTGAAATAAAGATATGGGCGAGTGGATAGTAAAAATATTTACCACTTATTTCTATTGGAGCAACAAACCCTGTGTTGCTTATTGCTCGCGCCATACTGACGTGGAAATAAGCATCATATCCCATGAGACTTGGAAAGTTATAAAAAATTCCCGCTCTTATAAGAATTGAGAGTAGAAAAATTTGTAACAAGATAGAAATTACACTGTCGCCGTCTCTCACATAAAGAATTTGGGAAGCTATAATTCCAGCCAGTACACATATAAGAATAAAATATGATAAAGGCCGATAGTATAAATTCATACTATATATCAAGATACAAATAAGAAAAATAAAATAAAATGAGAGGTTAAGAATATTTTTAATTCTATATTTTTCGGGTGAAATTGGGCTTTCACTTTTGAAGTTTTTTCTAAAAAAAATGTAGATCAAGCAAGACAAAAGAATAGCGATCCCAATGTCTTTTTGATTTAAATTTATCAGATAGTATAAGGAAACAATAAATATTCCCACACTTACGCCTGTAATGCCGAGAATTACATCAAAGTTTTGTGTTACCTTCTCTGCATATCTTCTTACAGTTTCCATATAACCCCACAGTAAAACAAATTTGATAGCTATTTTAGAAACAAATTTTTTCATCTGTATTTATTTTTAACCAGTAGATTTTATGAACTTAGATAAAATTAAGATCCAGATTGAATATTTTTTTGCCACCAATTGTGGATTTGATCTCCAGAAGTCATCCATGCATTTTTTTTAGCACAAAATTGCAGGATTTTTTTATAAAATTCAAGATAATCCCCATGCATATATGTGTTATGCCATAGAATGGTAATTACTCCTCTCTGACGCTCACCGGTAAGAATAAGCCTTTCAGTAAGCTCCCAGGCTTGTTGAAAGTCAAGATGCATATGATTAAAGAGAGTTGCGTCCATTATTGTGAGGGGGATTTCAAGAATATTGACTTCTTTTCCTGTATTAAGATTATAAGGAATAAATGGATGGCACATTCCATTCCTAAACCCTGCACAATCATGATAACCAAAAGTGGAATCGTAACTAAAACCTGCTTCAGCCAGTGACTCCCAGGTATTTGGAACTTTAAATCTAAGGTAATGATTTCTATACCCTACAACTTTTTTCCCAAGAACTTTTTCAAGCTTTTGTTTTTTATTTTTAATTTCGGCAGGGTTATTGTAAGCCTCATGGCCTCCATGAAGACCTACTTCCCATCCTTCTTTAGAAATGCGGCTAATTTCTTCTTCAAGCTCTTCAATACTGAAGGAAAAATCTTCATTCTTAGGATCAAGTGTTAAGAAATAAAAAGTAGATTTTGCTCCGTATTCTTCTTCCAATTTCATGATTTGCTTAAAATTCCACAGGGGGTTCCATGTTTTATTTATTGTTGAAAATGGAAGCATAGAAGCTTCTGCAAAATGGCCCTTTTTAAGAGCTGTTACAGTTTTAGCTGCAGTAGTTAACATCCCGTTATATACAAAATCAATGTCATGAGTCAAGCATACAGCAAATTTTTTTCCTCCCGGATATTCCGGAGTTAAACCTTTCTTGGTTAAAAAATCTGAAACTTTAGGTTCAAAAATATCCCTATTATTACTAAAGCAGTATGGGAATCTACCATATTTATCCAGGTACATTGGATCATATTCTTCTTTTCTTGTAAACAATTCCCATAACTGTGGATCCTGCTCGATCACATTAAACACTATAATCCCCCTTCTCTTACCCTTTGAATTTTTAACTTTATTAATATTTGGATTATCTTGTTCTTAATCTTTTTGTGTGACTGGGAATAATTAATATTGAGCAGTAAAATTAAAGATATAAATCAAATAGAAGTTTTCCATAAGTTTGTAATCGATATAGCTAAAATCGATAAGATTAACTTATTTACAAAGAGAAGAGAACTAGATATTTACAATATGATAGAAGTCATTAGATAAATGCCCGTACAATATCGAGATTATTTAAGAAATTATTCAATTATCTACCTC
>CAZFNE010000161.1:0-7348 GCA_964520335.1 uncultured Methanosarcinales archaeon
AAAGTATAGTGAACTTTATACAAATTACCTAATAAGTATCCAGGTTTCAGTAATTAAACAACGGGATAAAGTTAATGAAGACAAATATTTCATTTGAGAAAAAATAAAGTAGAACAGTTACAAAAGATAGAAAGAAAAACTTATTAGTTTTAAAAAATAATTAGTCTGTATGTTAAAAATACTTATAATTTCTTTTACAGATTTATACAGAGATCCAAGAGTTTATAGACAAATATCTTTTTTAAGAAAAAATAACTCGGTAGTTGAAATTGGTTCAAGATCCTCTCAGCATTCGGATGTGGAATTTATACAAGTTAAACCTAATTATTCAAATTTATTACTAAGATTTAAAAGTTTAACTTATCTAAAAATGGGATTGTTTGAGAAAAACTACTGGGAGTCAATAAATTATAAAAAAATAGTAAAATCTCTATCAAATAGAGAGTTTGATGTAATTATCGCTAACGATATAGAATCAGTTCCCTTAGCCGCTAAACTAAAAAAAAAATCAAAGATTATATTCGATGCACATGAGTATGCGCCCAGACAATTCGACGATAAGATGATATTTCGTCATTTTTATAAAGAGTATATTGAATATCTTTTTGATAAATATTTGAAATATGTAGACAAAATGATAACGGTATCAGAAGGAATAGCTGAAGAGTATCTCAAGAACTATAATATTAAGCCATCAGTAATAACTAATTCAGCAAATTTTGTAGAACTTAAACCCAGTCCTGTTGATGAAAACAATATAAAAATCATCTACCACGGAGGTTGTAACTCTTCGAGACATCTAGAAACTATGATTCGTATGATGGATTATGTAGACGAAAGGTATCATTTAGACTTAATGCTGGTACGTGACACTAATATTCTATATTTCAGCAAGCTCAAAAGTTTAGTGAAATCACGCAGTAATGTAAGAATTATCGAACCGGTATCAATGCAGCAAATAATCAATTTTACTCAACAATATGATATTGGAATATATATTTTAAAGCCTACTAATTTTAATCAAAAATATGCGTTACCAAATAAATTTTTTGAATATGTACAGGCAAGATTGGCAATTGCGATAGGACCTTCAATTGAAATGGCAAAAATTGTGAAGAAAAATAATTTAGGGATAGTTGCTGACGATTTTGAACCCAGAACATTAGCTGAAAAATTGAATAATTTGACAAATAATGATGTTGAATATTATAAAAATCAATCCCATCTTGCAGCTTGTGAACTTTCTGCAGCAAAAAATCTACGAATATTAGAGTCTACGATTCAAGAAGTCCTGAGTAAAAATGTTATTAGTCCCCAAAAAGTACCAGATAAAAATATGGTTAATCCACAGGAAATACCAGATAAAAATATGATTAGTTCAACGCTGATAATGTAAATAGAGGATAAATTATGGGGACTTGCTTTTCAAGTTTTTCAATTATGAGAAGACAGTTTTCTCATTATTTTGTAGGAAACATCATACTGGCCTTAGCTCCATTTATAACATTTACAATATTTGCGCGAATTTTTACGACTGAAGAGTATGGCTTATTTAGTATTGTAACTACAACATTCTCCATAATTTCTTCAGCAGCTATTTGCGGTTTTCCACAAGCTGCAGTTAGATTTAATGATAGCTCGGTAAAAACAAAAAAAGGAAATCAATTTTATACTACCATACTGGTAGGTACCTTTTTGATCAATGTAACAGTTATGATCATTTTCTTACTGTCAATATATGTTTTAAAAACTCACATTGATAATATCCTCTACAAATCATTTGAGATGGCAATATTATCTTTACCTTTTACAAGTTTAATAGTAATTTTTCTTGCATTATTTAGATCCGAGCAAAAACCAGTAATATACAACATTACCACTATAATAAATAAGTTTTTGCAAGTTACTTTAGAAGTAACGTTCGTAACAACTTTAAGTCTGGGCGTATCAGGAATATTTGTGGGAGATTTAGTCTCTTCCATAATAGTGAGTTGTATATTAATAGTTCTGTTTCTAAGAGATAAGGAGATAAAAGAGAGAATTAAAAAAAAGCAAATAAGTTCTATATTTTCCATCAAATGTTTTCAAGATATGGTGTCATTCGGCTTTCCACTTGTTCTTGTTTCAATAATGAGTTTATTGCTCACTTCTGGAGACAGATATATACTTCAATACTTTGAAGGGAGTGAAGGAGTAGGGATATATTCAGCCAGTTATAATTTTTGTATTATCGTTCAATCAATGATAGTTTCACCATTAAACACTGCAATAGTTCCAATTTTGCTGCATACATGGAATAATGAGGGAGAACTGAAAACAAAAGAATTCCTTACAAAAGTTTTTAAGTATTATTTACTAATAGGAATTCCAATAATATTTGGAACTATAGCCATCGGGAGAGATATACTAACAGTTATTGCTACAGATAAATTTACTTCCACTGAGAATATTTTACCATATATAATGGCGTCTGTTATTATATATGGTGCTTATTTTATAACATATTCAGGGCTTCAGATATCGAAAAACACAAAAATAATTGCTAAATATATATTTTTATCAGTATTATTAAATGTTCTATTAAATATTTTATTAATACCAGTATATCATATCACTGGAGCAGCTGTAGCAACGCTAATATCTTACGCATTTTTCTTTTTTATTACAACTAAAAAATCGTTTTCAGTCCTCAGTTTCAATATTGAAACCCGTCCTATATTAGAAGCCATATTTGCATCTACATTAATGTATATGGTTATAATCAAGCTTCCAAGCGGTCTCTTAATGCAAACAATTATTTTAAAAATGTTAACTGGGATTATCGTGTACGTTTTCTTTATTTGTATTACAGATAAAGAAATAAAAGAAACTCTTTGTTATCAACTAAAAAAATGGCACCAGGAAAAAAAATATTTACAAAAAGTAGTTAGATAACTAAAATATGAAATTCTATTGCAAAGCTGATTAAAAGAGATCCTGGTGTTTAAAAAAGTTATTCAAGCAGATGATAAATCAAAAAATAAGATCAGGTATACCGATGAGCATAACTCCTATAAAAGGAAAAGAAGGCCAAAAATATTTTGAAGACTCCCATAGGAGATTGAGAAAATAATTCAAAAAGAAATCCAGGATGAAATATATAAGTCTTTGATAGACCTCCACAACTGGAGAATTCAATTTAACGGATCTAAAATAGGTTATGGGTACGATCAATATAAAAAAAATAAAAAATATGATTATCCAGAAGCATACGCTTTTTGGGGAAATGGATATTTAAACATATATAGAGCTACCCAAGATAAAGAATATTTAAATTTAGCTGTTAAATGTTCTGATTGGTTATTAAAAAATAACTCCAGTCAATATACGTATTATTCCTGGGGTCTGCCATGGGAGTGGAATAAACGTCCAAAAGAAACATCATACGTTACAACTTCAATATTTGTTGGCAACTTTCTGTTAAATATGTTCGAAGAAACTTCTGAAAAAGAGTATTTAGATGCTGGTGAGAGTATCGGAAAATGGATTCTGGAAGAAAATGGATACCGCACCCAAAAAGATGGAATATGGTTTAATTACTCTGATCATCCTTCACTCCAATACCCAATATTCAACGCCATTAGTATGGCAAGTGGATTCTTCTCCAGGTTGTATTATTATAACAAGTGTCCTGAGTATGAAAATTTATCACGTAAGTCTGCATTTTATACAGTCGCCTCCCAACAAGAAAATGGAGCCTGGAACTACTCAAACAAAAGTAATATAATTGATAATGTACATACAGGTTTTACAATTGAAGGATTGCTCCAAACATACCAAATCGTCTGTACTAATAAGAAGATGGAAATCTCAATAAAAAAGGCTATAGAGTATTATAGAAAAAATTTATATACAGATTCAGGATTTGGATACGAAAGGAAGCCAAAAAATATAAAAGACGCGATTGTTTTTAAGGTGTCTCCAGAAATATTTGAAACAAGATTAATTGGATATGCTTCTGGAATAAGGGTGTTCACTAAACACTGCTTTGTTTTTGGGGAAAAAAATTATGGGGAAACGATAGCAAAATATGTTATTAAAAACATTAAAAATAAAGATGGATCTTTTATATTTAAAAATTCCAACAAAAATGTATATATCCGTAACGAAGCTCACATATTTGATGCTTTGTCTTTATTATTCGCCGCCGTAGAGTGCAGACAAAATAATTAGAAAGAGTTTAGCCATGCAAGCTGAAAAGATGAGATTCAGTTCTAAAACTGGAAATAATTCTCAACAGCAATTCAAAAAAATTTCAAAATGTGTTTTATCTGCAATAGCTATATCTGTAATTATACTTGCTTTAACTGGGGAAAGCGATATAATTTATAGGGGTATGTATTTACTTCTTCCGATATTATTTGCATTAATTTATATACTCTCTCTAGACAGTACAAAAATTGAAAAATGTAAAAAGAATGAGGCAAATAAACTATACCTAACGAGGTTACATTTCATACTTCTTTTTATCTGGATCTATATCATAACAATACTAATTTTGCTTACAAATTATACTAGAAGTGGCGCTTATTTTGTCAGTCAGACTGTTTTAGGGATAATAATCTTTGCCCAGATTGTGTTTACAAACAAAATGAGATGGGATAAATACATAATATTAGTTGAAATAATGCTTTCTTCATTAAGCTTAATATGGGGACTAAATTTAAAATATCCTTTATATTATGGTTCAGATTTACTAGTACATTTTGAGCTGGTTAATAGTATAATTAATCAAGCGCATATAAGCGATGAAATGAACTATTACAAGTACTTTCCTTTATATCACATATTAGGAGCAATTAGCACCTATTTTTTGGATATATCCACACCAAGATCACTATTTGTTCTAGGAGGAATAATATATCAAGTAACTTTATTATTTTCATATCTAATATTTCAAAAAATATTATGTGAAAAAATATCTCTCTTAAGTGTGCTTATTTTATCATATAGTAGAGAATTTATCTATTATGGAGGATACTTTGTTACTCGCTCGTTTACATTTAGTTTATTCGTAATTTTCCTTTATTTAATCTATGCATCAAATAATGGAAAGAAGAAAATAATGCAAATACTAGTTTTATTAGCACTTGTACTTTCTCATCAAGTTTCAATGTTTTATATATCATTTATATTAATCAGTTTATTAGTAATTGAGTATACTTATGTAAGCCACGGAAATACTGATAAAAGATTTAAGACAGATACTATCTTACTTTTTGGAATATCTTTTGTTTCATATTGGATTTATTTAGCAACAAAATTTTTTGTGTTTCTCTTAGAGGCCTTTAATCAATCTCAAGAAGTAATTATGACGTCTAGTGAAAAAGCAGGTATGCTGGTAAGTGAAAACCTACTAAGTACAAATATCAATAATATAGATAGTGGAATAATATCATTGTTTATAATCCTGGGAGCATATTACGGATTGGGTCAGAGGGATAGAAAAAGAGATATATATATATTATCTATATATGGACTATTTTTATTATTATTATATGTTAGGTCTCCCCTGTATATGATACCAATATTCACAAAAGTTTTTGTGGTACAGAGAGTTGCACTACTACTTTCTCCTATAATGGCGTTTATTGCAGCTCTGGGCGTTAATCTACTATTAAATTCACATATTGGTCATAAAGATAAATATAACTACAAATATTTCCTAATCTTCACATTATTTGGTCTATTAATATTTACTTCGATATCTAATTCTTTAACTGCCCAGGATAACCCAATACTTGCTCAAAAAAACGAAATTCCCACCCCATATTTTTCTCAAAATGATTTAAATTTGCTTCACTTTGTAGAAAAAATGAACACTGATCGAATATACTCAGATGTTATTTTAACTAAATCATTTCCACTGACGCATAAATTAAATTCTATCGTAATAAAAAATGAAGAGCCGGTTATCGTTTTGAATTCTTATGTTATAATTAGATACAGAGAACTAAAAGAACGTTGTCTAAGAATTAAAACAGGAGAGAGAAATATTTGGGATGAAGAAGTAAAATATTATAACGAAAATGAATTAAACATCAAAAAAATAGAAGAAGGAGGAGTTATATACAATAGTGATTCCACAAAAATATATAAATTTTAATTATTAAAACGATGGAAACACTTTTAGAAGAATTTGGGATTATAAATGAGAAAAGTAACGGAGAAAATTAACAGAGTCGTAAAATTCGAGTGTCTCAAATAAACTGATTAATGAGAGAGATCTAAAATTATTAGTTCGAAAATCACAAGATTTTAAAACATGCAAATTAATTTATAATATTATTATACGCATTTAAAAGCTTATTTTCCATTAACTTCCAGTTATATTTTTCTTCATATGCCTTTCGTCCATTATTGCCAAGTATTTCACGCAGTTGTGGGTCTGCTTTCAGTTTAATAATTGCATTTTTAAGTGCATCTCCGTCAGTGAATGGTACAATCATACCATTATTACACTCTTCAACTATTTTTGCAGCGGCAGATTCTGAATTAACAATAACAGGCTTCACACACATCATTGCCTCAAATAATTTGTTTGGACTACCATATCGATTATTTGGAACCTCAGGGTCATAGAAAGCAAAAGACATATCCGATTTAAGTGTCCATTCGAGTACTTCACTGTGGGATATCCATCCAATATATTCAATTTTTTGAGAGTTTTCAATTATACTCTTTAAATCAGGTTCAACAATTCTTGATCCTGCAAGCACCAGTTTAACGTCATTTAACTCATTTACCACTTTGCAGAGCAGATTAAGCCCACGTGCAAAAGATAATTCCCCTGCATAAAATATTAAAAAAGATTTATTTTGGGATTTAGGCAATACTATTTGATTTGTAATGTCATTTGGAGTATTGTATATCAATTCTAAGTTTTTTACTTTCGCATTTGATATCTGACTTTTCTGTGCAGCTGAAACCAAAAAAGTCAAATCAGAGAACCCAATAAAGAATTTTTCCATGGAGGACACAATTCGTCTAATAAAAGATGGCGTTCCAGCGGGTAAATTATCTGCATAGAAATCATAAACGGTATAACATAGTATAGTTCTTTTTAAAAATTTTACAGCTACTGCAGGTATTAACGTATCAAAATCACATGCATGAACAACATCTTCATTATTGCAAATTAGAAAATAAAACTCATATAACCACCAGAAGGGTAAATAAAATATTAACAGGAAGCTACCATGGGGTGCTCTCATTTTAAATCTATGAATATTATATAGTCCGTTATATTCCTTCTGAGAACATTTATTATCACGATCCCACCCTAGGTAAGTTACTTTATGACCATTAC
>CAZFNE010000162.1:0-7334 GCA_964520335.1 uncultured Methanosarcinales archaeon
TGGCTCAAGAGAATTTAAAGCAAATATCTGCATCTTAGACTACCTTAAAATATTACTACTCTAATTGTATATAGCCTGAACTCTTAAATAAGTTTTTATAAGGACTCTTTTATCAAAAGTAGAGGAATCGGTATTTCTTAATTCCTCATTAATTTTCTGAATATTTTATAAAAAATTAAGCTACTTGTCAGTAGAATTAGAATTGTTATTCCTGGAATCTTTAAATCCCTTCGATATTTAAAGCAAATAAAATAACGAAAGAAGTAAAACTTCAAATTAAAATTTAGATTTTTTGTGTGAACAATAAAACAGATCAGAGGAGAGGTCATTTTCATAAACCTCTACATTCTTTTCTAACTGTAGGCATTTACGTAAAAAATTACACTTGAAATTGTACTGACCTATTTTGCAATCCTATGTATTTTTAATTCTTGCTGATAAGTTAAGTGTGAATTCTTGCGTTTATAACTATATTTTTTCTCTAAGTTTATTTGATTTTTTGAACCTGTCGCATTTTTATTACGACTTTTATTCCCTGTTTTGTGAATTTAACTTTAATAATAGCAACCTGTTTTTGTTTAATAACTCCATTTGAATCTTCCAGGGCTAGCTGCATCTGATTAAGATTAACATTTGCGCTATCTTTTGTTGTAACTATGTTTGCATTCTGGTAATCTCTTGATTCGATAACATTGACACTATCAGATGTGGAAGAAGATTTAAGCTTCTGGACTTCGCACAGTTTCACTATTACTTTTTTCACCTGACCCTTATCATCATAAATAATTTTTATGTCACTGAACTGGTATTGTTTTAATACTCCATTCTCTACTATCGCAATCTGCACCTGATCCAGGTTATAAATAACCCCGTCTCGACTTACACTTAACTGGCAAGACTGAGACTGGTCCGCTGATAACGAAGCAGCAGCGTTGCCCGTAATTGCTGCAATGAAAGCTGCAAATAAAAATATCAATATAACTTTTTTTAGTAATGAATTATATTTCGTTATCATTCTTCCCCTTCTCCTGCATTTTAAAAATAATTTATTGTGAGCTTGAAAAATGTTCTTTATAGGAAAAATAAGGAAAAATAAGATTTTTACAAATCCTATTTTCCCATTTTTTGTACCTTGTTTTTTAACCTATAATAACTGTGGCCGTTGTGGTTTGTTTAGAAACTACCATTCCTCCAATTACGTTTGTACCGGTTGCCTGGAAGAGAGTAGCTCCTGCACCTGCAGGTGTTAAGACAGCTGTGTTCTCCTGCACTTGCAGTGTATTTACACAAAGTCCAGCGCCTTTTAAAGACTGTTTTTGCGTAAATGCTGCTGCACCTGTAGGTTTAGCTGCTGCTGTACCTACTGTTATTGCTGTGAATATACACAGCATAAAAAATATTGCTATTAATTTTCTCATATTATCGCACCGTTCCATATTACATGCAGGCTATTTCAAAATAATTTTTAGTTGCATAATTTAGGAATGATATTCAAGCTGGATCAAATTTTGCCCATATTTGAATATCTTATCCATAAAATAGGGGCTAATTACATTTTCTAGAAAGAAAAAATATAGAATTACTTTATAAAGTATCTATATCTTTAATCTACATTTTTAATCCAGTAGCTTCTCCTTTTCATAAGAATTTTTCAATTTAATTCTATTACAATAATAGTAAGATACTGAATATCTGTTAGAAAATATAATTATATTTTTTTATAATTATAACTCTAAGCTCAATCTTATCTGTACATTAATATACCGGGCTTAATTTCTAAGAAGCCTGCTAATATAAAATACTTAAGCTATTATAACTAATGATAAGAAACATTGTTACTGAACAAAAATACTTTTTATCAAAACATGACGCGGGAGATATTAGATACTTCTCAGAACTCAGTTGTTATAATGATTGTAATCAAGAAGTGACCGGAAAACATGGAAATAAACATTCATTAATTTAAATAATTCAGGGGAGGGCTGTAGATTAAACCAGTAAAAAGATGTCCGCCATAAATGGACTTAGTAATAACGGAAGGGATTTTTATGAAACATTCCTTTTAAAAACTAAGCACTCTGTAGAGATAGAAAAATAAAGAAACTAAATATATTTCAAAAGCAAAAATTTATAAAAATACAGGAAGAATCTGCCGGCTGCTTTTTCTTGAATCCAGTATTTTTATTATAGATTTATTCTCCCGGACTTTCCTGATGGAAGTCAAATCTCCAAGCTTTAATAATTTGACTTCAACGTCCAATCCTGTTAATTCGGTTAATTCAGTTTTCAAAGCGCTGCTATCATAGAACGGGCAGCTCGGGTATTCTTCGAGTTCCACCAGGATCTGTTCATTATAGATAGAAACCCGATAATCAAGGGGTAGCCCAAATTTGTAAATAATTTCTTCAAAATCAAGCGTACCCCATGTCTTATTATTAATTTCCAGTGATAATTCGTAACGTCCTCTGGGAGAGACAGAACTTCGAAATCCGTACGGACAGGTCGAAGCAGTGATAGTAACAAAATCATCGATGAGAAACTTAACTAAGGGAGATGTTTTCCGTATTAGATTTGTAAAGCAGAGCCTCCCTGTGCCGTAAAACCCTAACGGCTTAAGTTCGTTATCCAGAAGTTCGATCTGGTATAAGTTCTCAATGATATGTTTTTCTCCGCAGGGGCAGGGGATCGTGATAAAACCATCTACGGTTGCGTAGACATTAATGTGAACAAGCCCAAAATGCCGTTCTAGCTGTTTCATTCTCGAATCCGCACAGGGCTCAGCCGTGGAAAATAGGATCTTTAAGTTGCGAAGCACCTCCGGATACGCTTCGGGTAAATCAGTTCGAATAATTTCCAGCCACACCATCAAATCAAGGGGAGTAGCGGCAATAATACTTGGTTTGAGCTTGGCAATAGTCCTGGCAGTCCTCTCTGGAGTTGCAATTGTTGACCTGCTGCCTAGCTGCGCTACAAGAGCCCGGTAGCGAAGGAGGATTTGGGTAAATGAAAAGCCTGCAATCGTAAAGCCAAAAGTCAGCCCATTTACAGCAACCCGGTTTTCCTTAAGAGTCTGTTGAATTAAAGGGGTATAAGGGGTAAGAGCGCATAACCCGATAAGGTTTTTGAAGTCCCGGGCTGTAAAAAAACAGGGAGTGGATGAGCCACTGCTTCCTGAGGTTTCCCCGTATAAAGCTACGTCATTGACAAAATCCTTACTCAATAACTGAAAAGGATCTAACCCTGCCAGATGGGTTTTCGTTAGAACTGGAAGGGTTTTAAAATCAGTTGCGTCATAATTTTGATAAAATTCCTTATAAAAATCAGTTTTATCTTTTGCATATTGTGCCATTTTACCTGGACTTAATCTTTTTAATTTAATCAACATTTCTAAGAGTTCGCGTTGCATTTACTATCATTCCTCCCCTGGAAATTTCAAAGTGAACTTTCGGGCTTTACAGAGTTTCGTACAATGCCCACAACGAATACAGCTAGTAATCGTTTCATGGCTACTGTCGTTCAAATTAAGCGACATCGGGCACTGCTTCTGACAGCGATTACAATTAGTACAGGCAGAATTATCATGTGTAACCTGAATAATGGAAATAGGATTAAAGAAGCCGTAAATAGCCCCAAGGGGGCATAACACTCGACAAAACCAGCGCCCGCTAATCAAAATTACGAGGGCAATAAAAATAAGAGCAAATAATACATGCCAGCCAAAAATGGATTCCCACCAGGGGGTTGTAAAAACCTGCAATACACCTGGTTTTCCCGTAGTTAGATAATAAGGAACTAGTCCATAAATAATGCCGCTTTCACAAAATAGGCAAAATACTGCTATGCCTAAAAAGGGAGCCAGGAATAAACTAGCCAGGGCTAAATATTTTAAATTACTAGTAGGTTTGCTTAATTTGATTTTTTTCAGGGAAATCAGGTTTAAGATATCGGCAAAAAATCCAAAAGGGCATAACCACCCGCAAACAGCCCTTCCTGCAATAAATCCGCTGATAAAAAGCAAACCGATTACATAAAAAGGGAAGCGCCACTGTACCAAACTCCACTGTAGGGTTCCAATAGGACAGGCCCCAGTTGCCATTTCACACCCCATGCAGTTTAAAAAAGGAAAAACCCCAACGGCTGTACGGGATATTGGGCAAAGTCCAGAGACACGAAATACCCCGACCCTGGCGATTGCAAAGGAAGTCCATTGTACTAAAGAACGAAAACTCTGCTGGATGCGTACCAGGTATAATGCAAGAATAAAAGTTATTGAAAAAAGGGTCCCAATTGCGATAAGGGGAATTGGGGTAAAAGTACCATATACAATTTCGGAGGCATAATCTCCTGTCCCGGGAAATAGCTTCATTACCCAGCTCTGAGTCCCGGGGACATCAAAATTGCCATAAGTTGCTGTCTGGGCAAAAAAATTGAAATCGCCAAACCTGACTCCCAGCACAATAAAACAGCAGGCTAGAATAACCAGTATAGCGTACCAGATTCTTTTGATTGGAATCACCTCATGAAAATTGTGGGTGATTCTTCGAGTCCTGTTAATATAGGATTCTTTATTGGATCGTTGTAGGCAAACTGAGTTGGATGTAAAATTCCAGTCAAAATTAATTGGTCTACTATAGTTATGGCGGCCATCGCCTCAGCGATTGGGACTACTCGGGGTGTGAAGTTTTTATCAAACCGTCCATTGATGTTTATGAGTTCCTCATTACAGGTATTATAATTAACTGTTCTTTGGGTTGATTTGATCGAAGGAGTGGGTTTTACAGCGAAACGAAAAGTTAAATCCTGGCCAGTGCTGATGCCTCCTAAAGTGCCTCCAGCGTTATTGGATATAGGAACAATTTCTCCAGCCACTTTCCCGAAAGGATCATTGTGCTCGCTTCCAAGTGAAGAGGCTGCTTTGAAACCCAGCCCGCATTCAACGCCTTTAATCCCCCCAATAGTACTGATCGCATAGATAATCAGGGAGTTTAATTTTTCAAAAACTGGACTACCCACTCCGGCGGGAACATTTTTAATACTCAGCGAAATAATTCCCCCGGTTGAATCTCCAAATTCCCCTATTTCAAAAGCTCTCTCAATAGTATCCTCAGAATAAGGCAAACCTGCTAGTTGTTCAATTTTAGATTCGAAATAAATCTGCAGGCTTGATAGTATTTTTTTAGCGATAGCTCCAGCGCATAATCTGGCAATACACTCCCGACCAGAGGCTCGGCCGCCCCCAGAAGGATCAAAAATTCCAAACCTCTTCTGGTACCCGTATTCGGCATGTCCAGGCCGATAACATTTTAACCCACGATAATCAGATCTTTTTTGATCAGTATTCTGAATAGAAATACAAATAGGAGTTCCCAGAGTCTTATTTTCGTATATTCCGGAAAGAATCTGGAATCCGTTTTTTTCTCTACGTAAAGTACCTAATTTGCTGTCAGGAACGTCTTTAGCCAGTTCAATTCTAATATCTTTTTCAGTTAGTTCTAATCCAGCGGGACATCCGTCAATCACACAGCCAAGAGCTGGCCCGTGAGATTCGCCCCATGTAGTAACTCTAAATACTCTTCCAATTGTGTTCATAATCCTCCCCCTTTTCTGATAAGAGTAGGAAACTTTTTTCAAATTCTAAGCACATTCTGTCAAGCCTTCAGAAAAATAATTCTTCTACTGAATTAAAATACATATTTTCTATTATATAATTAATTTTTATAATTTATCTCTATAAAAGTAGAATAATAATCAATTATATATATAATTAACTATTATCTTCTAAATGTATTCATAACTGTTTAAAAGTAGAAAAGTATAATTCATTTTAGATAAGATATATTATTTAAAGCTACTAATGTTAAAATGTTGGAGACAAGTAAGAGACCATATTACAGAGTCGAAAAATCTGACAGATAATGCTATTTCCAGGCATTGAGGTCTTTTGAAGATCCTAAATCATAAAAAATGATTAAATTGAAGAAAAAAGCCTAACAATTGTTTTCATTAAGTAGACGATTTTGGTTTAGGTAGCTAGTAAATATATTAACGTGAATTATTAGAATGTTCAAAAAAAGTGCAAAAAATTAGCGTAAATCAGCGTAAAAGGCTATAAGCAGAAAAATCCAAAGTTCGAAAATGCAAAAAGGCCTTGATAATTAATACAGCTAGCATTTTCGCGTAAAAGATAAAATAAAGAATTATAGGTCTAAGTGGGAACCGATTAATAAAATAAATAAGTAAAATGACTTTTTGTTTTACTTACCTGTAGCTTTATTTTCGCATTTTTGCTTTTAGCTTACTCTTTGTAATAAAAGCGACGGCATGAAAAAAGTAAAGATTTGAGAAAATTAAGAAAAAACGAGGAAAAGAGAAACAAAAAGAAAAAAGAATTAATAATCGAGTTTTTCTGTTTCTTTTATCTTTTCCCTAAAGAAAGTATACACCCAGAGCTGGTAAATAATGACTATAGGCACAAATACCAGTGCTGCCCCCAGCATGATGCTTAAAGTCATCTGGCTTGATGCTGCCTCAAAGATATCTATTCCATACTCAGGAGAAACGGAGGATTTGAGCATATAAGGGTAAATACTTGCAAGCCCACTTTGAATAATAAAAAGAAACGCCAGGAGATTACTACAAAAAGCCTGGAATGCTCTATCTTTTTTTATAAAGAACACAGCAAGAACGGCTGCTATTAATGAAGTAACTGGCAATAAATACAGAGCTGGATTGGCTGAATAATTAGTCCTGAAACCCTCTATACTCGTAAAAGAATATGCCAGGTAAACCAGAGCAAGCGCCAGCACAATGAGAGCACTCTTTTTTGCCAGATTTCCTGCTTTTACAGCCGTGGCACCTTCGGTCTTGATATTGATCCAGAGTGCACCTGAAGTGACACTCATAAACACGAACAGGATCCCGCCTATCAAAGCATATGGGCTGAAAAGTCCAGGAAGGGTGCCTATATAAACCCCGCCTGAAGTGATCTCAAGCCCCTTGAAGAAGTTCGCAAACGCAACTCCCAGGATAAAAGAGATCAACAGGCTTCCGGCGAACCATCCCCATGTAAAAGCTTTCTGTATCCTGGGATTCTCATCCTTGTGAAGATATTCCACGGAAATGCCTCTTGCAATCAGGCCAATAAGCAGCAGCATCATAGGCAGATACAGGAAAGTAAACATTTTTGAAAATACCAGAGGAAATGCAGCAAAGGTTGCTCCTGCAGCCAGGACGAGCCAGACCTCATTCCCTCCCCAGAAAGGCCCTATAGAACTCTGAATTTGTACCCTCTGTATTTTATTTGAGGCAATAAAGGGAATCAGAAGCCCTGCTCC
>CAZFNE010000163.1:0-5116 GCA_964520335.1 uncultured Methanosarcinales archaeon
GGAATAGGAGGATCGACTGGAAACTTCTCAAATGCTACTACAGAGGACTTTGCAGGAGATGTCCTTTCAGGAGTCGAATTCCTGAAAAGCCGAAAAGAGATAAATTCAAGCCAGATAGGATTAATCGGGCACAGTGAAGGAGGACTGATTGCTCCTATGGTAGCAGCAAAGTCTCCTGATATTTCATTCATTGTGCTTATGGCTGCACCTGGAATAAAAGGAGAAGAACTCCTCTATTTACAGAGTGAACTTATATCCAGAGCAGAAGGAATGGATAATGAAACTATAGCCAGAAATGAAGTCCTGAATAGAAAAATATTTACTATCGTAAAAGAGGAGCAGAATAATACAATTGCCCAGGAAGAAATCCGCAGCATTCTAAAAAGCGAAATGGCAAACCTGAGCGAAGAAGAAAGGAAAGCATCAGGCTATTCTGATATCTACATAGAAGGTCAGGTACAGCAGATAACCTCCTCCTGGATGCGGTTCTTCCTCACTTACGACCCTGCACCAACATTAACGAATGTAAAATGCCCGGTCCTTGCAATCAATGGGGAAAAAGATCTGCAGGTTCCTCCCAAAGAGAATCTGCCCGCTATAGAAAATGCTCTCAAGGCCGGAGGCAATAAAGATTATACCGTTAAAGAACTGCCAGGCTTGAATCATTTATTCCAGACCGCCGGAACGGGATCTCCTTCGGAGTATGCAAAAATCGAAGAAACAATTTCTCCGGATGCGCTTGAAATTATTGGAAATTGGATCTCAGAGCATACATCTCAAACAAAAAGTGAACAATAAAACATAAAATAATAACAAAGCTAATAAAATAACATAAAGATTTGATAAGCAAAAAATTCAGGAAGATACCATTCAAAAAGTCTTCCTTTATTATTTTTATTCTTTCTCGATGCGGTAGAGGCAATCTAATTCTTCAATTAAAATGAAGGACATTAAGCTCTTTCTTCTAAATATTTATTTTTTATTGTTTTTACAGGACTTTGTAAAATAAGGACTTTATCGATGCGGTTGCCATCCATATCGAGAACTTCGTAGCGCCAACCTCTATATTCAACATGGGCTCCCGTTTTTGGGATCCTCTGCAGAATATACATGATAAAGCCTGCAATAGTCCTGTAATAGCCCTCTTCTTCTCCAGGGAAAGAATCGATATCTAGGATATCCTTTAATTTTTCAACAGGGGTATCCCCATCAACCAGCCAGGAACCATCTTCTCGAGGCGTAATCTGGATTTCTACAGGTTCCCCAAGCGAATGAACATCTCCTACAATTGCTTCCAGAACATCGTGCAATGTAACTATGCCTTGAATACTCCCGTATTCGTCGGTAATAAGGGCCATATGTACCCTTGTTTCTTTAAAAGCCTCAAGCAGTTTCAGGACAGTCGCAGATTCAGGGATAAAAAGAGGTTTTATGACCGAGGTTCGGATATCAGCAGTGCCTTCCTCTATTATAGTTGCAAGAACATTTCTTACAGAAACCATACCTATGATATTATCCAGACTCCGTTCGTATGCAGGAAAAATAGACCTTCCGCTCTCAATCATTTTCTTGAGATTATCCTGTACAGGGTCAGTCAAATCGATCGCGATAATATCAATGCGAGGGGTCATTAATGAGTCAACGCGGCGATCTCCGATATCAAGAACTCCTTCTATCATGCTGAGTTCAGCTTTTTCGAAAATTCCTGCTTCAGTACCTTCCTCAAGCATAAGTTTGAGTTCTTCCTCAGTTACCGGAGGGCCAGAGAATTTTTCAACCTTCAGGATTTTTAGCACAGTTTCGGTAGAATAACTCAGGATGATTACAAGTGGCTTTGCTATTACAGAGAGGTAATACATAGGTTTTGCAACAGTCGAAGCGATGGATTCTGCATTATTAAGCGCTAGCCGCTTCGGTACAAGTTCTCCAAAAATCAGGGTTAGATAAGTGATAAGCAGTACAACAAGAGTAATGCTCAACATATAACTGTATCGAGCCAGGCCTGGAATTTCTCCAATATAAACTGCGAGACCTTCGGCTATGGTAGCTCCTCCATATGCCCCTGCAAAGATGCCAACAAGGGTAATTCCTATCTGGACCGTCGAGAGGAAAGGTGTAGGCTCATCTGTTAGTTTCAGTGCAACCTCTGCCTTTGTATCCCCCTCATCTGCCCTATGCCTGAGGCGAGTTTTTTTTGCCGAGACAAGGGCAAATTCTGACATGGAAAAGAGCCCATTAAGTGCGATAAGAACAAGAACAATTGTGATCTCAAGGAAATAAGACATTTTTCAAGTATTGGACGGGCTATAATTTAAAGCTATTTCCGGATTTGGGAAATCAGAGTTTTTTATTCTCTAGTTTTTAAGAAACTTATTTAAGATAAAAATAAAAGGGTGAAAATAAAAGGATGTAAGTAAAAAATTAGCACACTAGATAAAAAGAGTAACTTTAATTAATAAGAGATTTTTAGATAGTAAAGAAAATATAGCAAATAAAAATCGAATAAGCTTTAACTGGCAGAAGAAAGCTAAATTATTTGGATGTTATGATATAAATAATTTTTGAATATAATTTAAGGCTTTTTCTTTAAAAATCGTGTACCTGCAAGTAAGTCCAGAAATTTCCAGCAGTTTGGCGGGTACTTTAGGGGACAGAAGGAAATTATTCCCTTGAAAATTTTGAGCCCCCTTTATTACATCAAAGTAAAAAAAAAATCAATTCCATTTATCTTTTATATAGGACAGTTATTCTATTACATGTAGTTCTAAATGCTAATATTGAATGGGGTTCATGAGTAGCATTTAGCAAAAACAGCAGAGCAGGAAAGTGAGGTTCGCCATTCCTCATCCCTGCCCTCCATAAACAAACCAGGAACTCGCCCTGCAAAGCAGGCTTGGGGTTTTTGCCATTCCCCTGCCTGTTTTCGGGAAAGCGCCTGGAGACCGGACAAGTAAGGTTCGCCATTCCTTACTCCCGGTTCTAGAATAAGAAGCAAAAGAAGTGGGAGGAAAAATCCCTCTCTAAAACTTTTTTACCTCTCACTTCTACTAATTTTACTTCATATAACGGCAAATCAGGTTTACTTCCAGTTTTTGATGCACATGTTTTCTTCTGTTTTCAGGATTTACAGAATTTAATACTTAACAAACTTAGCCGCTCCCTCTACCTGGTTGTTCTTCAGTCCTGTCATTTCCTCTTTCAAGAAGGTCTTTTTTTCTGTCGCTTCCCCTTTCCGGCTGTTCGTATTCCCGGTCAGTTTCTTCGGATTCCACTATTTTCTCATCACTTCCCCTTTCCGGCTGATCCTGAACATTGTCACTTCCTCTTGGGGGCTGTTTCTCTTTTGAATCGCTGCCCCTCTTAAGTTCCTCCTGCATACCTGTTCCCCCTTTCATTATTGCATTTCCTATAATACATCTACTCTGGATTCTTAAACCATTAATCCATGTATGTGCAATTTAATTCGTTAATTTTTTCCTATTTTTTTTAGAATTCTGGCCTGAAGCTACAGGCAAAAGGTTATTTTTCCAGGCTGAAGTTTCAAATTTTTTGTGAGAAAATGAAGGTTTGAGGCCAGGTCTAAAAGGACGGACCCAGATCTGGTATAAATGCGCAGGGCTTTTGCCTTCGCTAAATTCGGAATGCTCAACCCCGCTTCCAGCAGATATCGCCTGGACCTGTTCATAATCAAGAATTGTTTTATTTCCCATATTATCTTCATGCGTAAGTTTTCCTTCAAACATTAGAGTTACAATCTCCGCTTCAGAGTGTTTATGAGTTGAAAACCCGTTTCCTGGCTCAATAAGAAATTCATTGAAAACGCATAAATCCCCAAAATGAGTATTTTCCGGAGTATAATAATCTGAAAAAGAAAAGAGAAAATAACTTTTAAGCCAGCCCTTATCTGTAAAATATCTGGCTTCTGCAGGAATGATTTTTATCATAAATTCCCCCATTTAAAAAAAAATGTACATCTTTTTTCTTCCCAATACTATATATTCCCAATACGATCTAACCCAATATAATCTTCCTAATATCTCATGTCAATAAATGTAGATTAATATAATATTTATTTGTTGAATAATTCTTTGCTTCATTTTAAAGGGAATCAGTCTGGAAAAAGATTTTCAGTAAATTTTTAGTTCTTCAAAAACCTGCAAAAAGTAAAAAGAAACTCATTTTCATCTTTTAAAAAGGAGTAAAAAACAATATATAGATGATTTCCCTTTTTAAAAAGCATCACCATAATCTCATGTTTAATATATTATTTATATTATTTTTCATTAAAATTTTATCTGGACTACCTTTTATCTAGTATAATTTATGTATATGAATTCTCAGTTTGGATTCTTTGTTTGAATTCTTAGCTCCAGGCAAGTTTAAAAATAAGTAAAAAAGGATTTTGAATGACAATACAATGCAAGAAATGTAATCACGAAGCTATTATTTTTCAGAAATATTCAGGCATGCATCTTTGCAGAAAACATTTTGTTGAAGATGTTGAAAGAAAAATCAAGCTAACAATCAGGAAAGAATATAGTATCCAGAAAAATGATGTAATAGCTGTTGCTTTAAGCGGGGGCAAAGACAGCTCGGTTGCCCTGTATGTTATCCATAAAATTTTAGGGCAAAGGCGGGATATTGAAATTATAGCAATTTCAGTGGACGAAGGGATAGAAGGATACCGCTCTCACTCCCTTGAAACTGCAAAAGAGCTTACTCAAAAGCTTGGAATCCGTCATGTGATAAGATCCTTCAAGGAAATGCATGGGGTCACAATGGACGAAGTAGCAGCAATGGAAAGAGAGAAAGGCACATGCAGCTACTGCGGAGTTTTCAGGAAAAATATTCTTAATAGACTTGCCCTTGAAGTTGGCGCAACCAAGCTCGTTACAGGTCACAACCTGGACGACGAAGCCCAGACTATCCTTCTTAACCATCTGAGGGGAGATGTGGAAAGACTGGTAAGACTTTCTCCTTCTACTGCGCTTGACGGGCTGGTCCTGAGAGCAAAGCCCCTGAGGAATATTCCTGAAAAAGAAGTTGCCCTTTATGCCCTTGTAAATTCCCTGCCAGTAGATTTTAACGAATGTCCATATGCAGGAGAGGCTCTCAG
>CAZFNE010000163.1:5216-7323 GCA_964520335.1 uncultured Methanosarcinales archaeon
TAAATTCCCTGCCAGTAGATTTTAACGAATGTCCATATGCAGGAGAGGCTCTCAGGGGAGAAGTAAGAGAGTTATTGAATAATTTTGAAACGAACCACCCAGGAACTAAGTATTCCCTGCTCAGGGGTTTTGACAAACTTGTGGGAGTTCTTAAAAATGAACTTCCTCGCGCAGAAGTAGAGAAATGCAGGATTTGCGGAGAAACCTGCACTGAAGATATCTGCCAGGCCTGCAAATTGTTAGGTAGAACCTAATAAAAAAGGAAAAAAGAAGAAGACATCTGAAGCACTTCAAGGCTTAACTGGGTTCCTCAAGTAGGTGAAGGGGCCTATAAAGCTTTTTTCCGCTCCTGTTCAGGTAAAGGCGCGTCCAGAAAATTGTGACTAGGGGCTGCAACACAATTATAGGGACTAAATATGTGATTCCTGCAAGCAATGCATTTCCTGAAGCTATTATTTCCCCTACGAAGCTATTGATAAAGGTCAGCCCTATAAAAGTTATCCAGATCAAGAAAACATCAAGTTTATTTGCTAGAAAGAAACCAACACTTTTTTTCAAGGCTTCCACGGGGGACAGCTCGTCGATTACAAGGGCATACGGCGCAAGGGAAAAGATCAGGTTTAATGTTATTAAATAAATTCCCCAGATCATCATCCCGATACCAAGGATTTTCAGGCCTTCCCCGGCAGAGGCTGGATTTTGATAGATGCCACTTAAATCTCCTGAAAGCAGTATCCCAGGCAATAAGAATATAATTCCCACAAACAGGAGCAAAGCTAAAAGTAAACTCATAAAGAAAAGCCTGGAAATATTTTTGGAACCCGAAATAAGCATGTCAGCTAAAAACGTATCTCCGGTTTCGGAGATTTTCTGAGCCATTCCGATAGCGCCTGCAGTGAAAAAGGCCTGTACAAATATCCCTAACACCATAAATACAATAATGACGAATATAACCATTGAAATATTATTTACAAAGCCTTCCCAGATCATAGAATAGATTTTTTCCACAGGCACAGATGCTGGATCTATTATGCCTCCGACATCTGAGGAAAAAAGCAAAATCCCCATTAGCCCAAAGAAGAAGAAATAAAGGATTAACTTAACAATAAAATTGAGGACAAATGGTATACAGAGATTTAGATTTCTTACCCAGCCATTAAAGCCTCTATTAATTATTGTTCCAAAACCTTCATACATTTGCTGCGACCTTCCATTTATAAAGGCAGTGCCCCTGTACTTCTTTTGCGCTCCTGAATTGACTGATCACAAAAGTATAGATGATATACAGGCTCACATGCATCATTTTCGCATACATATGCAGAAGATAAATATATAATCTCTTATTTCCTGAAGGTGTAGAAACAAATATTAGAATCATACAAATTACTTTGACTTAAATTCTATAACCCTACAACTTCAAGAAAATAATAAAATTAATAATATAAAGAACAAAATAATTAAGAACAAAGGATTTATTCGTTTTTAACGTAGATTCTAATATATTTTCTAGAGAATATTTTCCAGATCACTGACACTATTTATATTAACAAAAGTTCTCAGTTGGGGATCTATCTCCCTTATTTCCGAGATATCGATAAACATTACGTCCTGCATTTCAAAAACCGGGGCAAGCACGGAATATCTTCCTTTTTCCAGAGTTTTTTCAATTTCGGCAATTAGTTTTTTCGAATAAACTGCATGTAAAGGCTCAAATTTTCCATCACCCCAGCTTGGAAGAGCTACATCGTGTCCAATTGCCTTTTCAAAGAGCAGGTTTACGACTTCAGGATTAATAAAAGGCATATCTCCTGCGCATACAAAAGAATATTCCGATCTTGCTTCAAGCAGGCCAGCCCTTATACCTTCAAGGGGGCCGGCGTCCTGTAAGGTATCAAAACAGAAACGGACTTCTCGGGTAGAAAATTTTTCAAGCACCGGTTTGAATTTTTCTTTCTGGGCAGTATCCCGAAGAGAAAGAATGACTTCATCGACAACAAGAAAAAGGCTTTCAAGCAGCTTTTCCAGAATAGGCTTTCCCTGGAATTCGAGCAGGGCTTTTTCAACCATGCCCATTCTTCTGCCTTTGCCGCCTGCAAGAATAATGGCA
>CAZFNE010000164.1:0-7286 GCA_964520335.1 uncultured Methanosarcinales archaeon
AACTATCTTTTAATCTTTATAGAATAAGTCAATTAATATTCATTAATTTTTTGATAGAAAAATAAGGTCAAAATAAGGCCAGAACAATCTAAGATCATAAGCGAAAAAGAAAATGAGATAATATAAAAACAGCAGGAACAGATGAATGAGCAGAATAGGTGAATAAAAAAAATGGAAATAAAAGAAAAAAATAGAAGAAAAATTTAGTGATTATTTTAGTAATTAGAAATTACACGTCCCGACTGAGACTTGAACTCAGGTCTAAGGCTCCGCAGGCCTCAAGGATATCCACTACCCTATCGGGACACGAGCGAGCACCACTGATAAGCACATTCAAGAATATAAACCTTGTTCCTGAAATCCTTGCCGGGCTTAAATTCCCTTTTTTAATTTCCCTAAAAAAATAAGGAAGAAAACCCAACCTCGTTGCCATCACTACCAATAAAGATTAAATGCAACTAGGGCTTTTTTATAATTTATGTCAATGACTATAGGCCTTGCAGGAAAACCCAATGCAGGAAAATCCACTTTTTTCAAAGCTGCCACCCTTGCAGATGTTGAAATTGCAAATTATCCTTTTACAACTATTAATGCAAACCATGGAGTTACTTACGTAAGGACTGAGTGCCCCTGTAAAGAAAAGGAAAAAAGGTGTGGGAAATGTATTGACGGGGTAAGGTTAGTCCCAATTGATATAATTGATGTTGCCGGGCTTGTCCCGGATGCGTGCAAAGGCAGAGGGCTTGGGAATACCTTCCTGGACGAACTCAGGCAGGCCCAGGCAATAATTCATGTGGTGGATGCCTCAGGCGGGACGGATTCGGAGGGAAACCCCGTAGAAATAGGAGACCACGACCCGCTTGCAGATGTAATTTTCTTAAACAGGGAAATTACTATGTGGCTCTACGGCATCCTGGAAAGAAACTGGACCAAGCTTGCCAGGAAAATCCAGGCTGAAGGGCTAAAACTCGAAGTCGTAATTGCAGAACAGCTTGCAGGAGCAGGTGTGCGCGAGTCTCAGGTAAATGCGGCTTTGGTAGAAACAGGGCTTGCAAGGGTAGACCATGTTAAATGGAAAGAAGATGATATGATCCGGCTCTGCGACAAAATCCGGGAGATCAGCAAACCTATGCTTATTGCCGCAAATAAGGCTGATATTGCCCCAAGAGAAAACCTGGACAGGCTTAAAGACCTTGACAGAATAGTAATCTCTACAAGCGCGGCAGCGGAATTAGCGCTCAGGTCAGCAGCTAAAAATGGCATTATTAATTATACGCCTGGAGATGGAAGTTTTGAGGTGCTTGCAAAAGAACTTTCAAAAACGCAGAAAAAAGGGCTTGAGGTTATAGAGAAAGTAATTAAAGGACTTGGAAGTACAGGAGTCCAGGAATGCATAAACAGGACTGTCTTTGAGCTTTTAAATCTTATTGTTGTTTATCCCGTAGAAGATGAAGGAAAATGGGCTGACAAAAAGGGGAATATGCTGCCTGATGCGCATCTCATGAAAAGGGGCTCAACATGTCATGACCTTGCTTATCAAATTCATACAGAAATCGGAGATAGGTTCCTTTATGCAGTAAATGCGCGGACAAGGCTCAGACTTGGGGAAAAACATGAGCTTGAGAATGGGGATGTAATAAAAATCGTGTCTACTGCAAAATAAATTGCTGCAAAGATATGTACCAGGATTAAGAATTCTAAAATGCAAATCTGAAACATAATACTTTATTCCAGAAAAAGGAAAAAAGAAATAACGTATCGTTGTAGGTTGTCAGGGAGGATATTTTCCAGATGGATTTATTTGCATTTGCTTATCCGTTCTATGAAAGGTACCTTACCTGGCAAATAACCAGATCTTTTACCAGTATCCCTGGACATGTGGCAATCATACTTAAGGAAACAGACCTGCTCGACAGAGAAGGGATGGAGAAATTCCTGTTCTTGCTTGCTATTTTCAGGAAATTCAATGTAGAATATGTAAGTGCCTACGTGGATATTATAAAAGACGACCCCCAATTAAAAGCCGGGATTGTATCAACCCTTAAAACCAATCTTGAGGAGGTTTTTTCATATCTGCCTACAGGAATAGGTTATACAATTTATGGGTTTGAAGGAAAAGTAATAGGGAACATGCAGGGAAAGGATTTTTTTGTTTATATCTCTCTTGGGTTCGGAGGAAGGGGCGAAATAACAAAAGCAGTACTAAATATCCTTGCTGAAGTAAAAAAAGGAAATATTGAGCCAGGACAGATAGACGAAAAGATGCTTGAGTCCCATCTGCTTGTAAAGCATGAACCTGATATTATGATCAGGTCAGGAGGACGAAAGCTCTCGGATTTCCTGGTGTGGCAGTCAGTTTATTCTGAACTTTTTTTTACGGATGTTAACTGGGAAGATATAAGGAAAATTGATATTTTAAGGATTATAAGGGATTTTCAGAAAAGACAGAGAAGGTATGGGAAGTGAGAGCCCTGGCATTTGGAGAAAAGCCAAAAAGATTCCGTTATGCAGTAATTGTATGCCCCAGATGCAAGCAGCACGTCCAGATTACGGAAACCGGGAAAAAGACTCTAAAGTGCCAGCGGTGTGGGGCTGTCCTACAAACCCTGAAACTGAGAGTGTTTCATACCTGCGAAGAACTGGCTGAGGCAGTGGATTTCCGGGCCAGATTGCAGGCAGAAATCTCCGGAAAAGGATACGAGACCTTTACTCTTGAGTCTCCGTCAAAAAATCCGGAATTCTCAAAACCATATAAAGAGGATACTGCAGGAGAAACTCGGGAAGCTACGGAAGCCAAGGAATTTGGATTAAAAAATAAAAACTCAGCAAAATCCATCTCTAAAAAGGACCAGAAATTGATTTTTCTGGAAATTATAGGGGCTGCGGGAGGGAAAATTGAAATCAGCAAGTTCAGGCAGAAAGTATTGGATAAGGGAATAAGCCCTGAGAAATTCGAGATGGTGCTTAAAAAACTTCTGGAAACAGGAGAGATATATTCGCCTGAGCCAGGCGTGATAAAAAGAGTTTAATTTCAGTTTGTTTCAATTCATTTCGATTCATTTCGCTTTATTTTATTTAGACTTTTATTTACATTATCTATTTTAATTTTATACAATTAGTTTACCTGACTTGTTTCAAGTTTTTGGAACACGGAATTTCTTATTTATACTCCTGATCATAATAATTTAATCAAGAGTGCATGAACTCAAAAAGAAATAACTTCAATGAATTATATGGCACATAGACAATTATATTAAGGAAAAAAAGGTTTACTATAATCGAATTTAGAGAAAGAGTTTAAAATTAAGGTAAAAAAGTTCTATTCATAAATTATTTAACCTCACATGTTTTTCACAGTGTATAATAATTAATTGCATGATTAATCGAAGTTATTTATACTCATTAACATTTCCGGTTATAATTGAAGTACAACGGTGTTTGAAATATAACGGTGTTAAATATGATGGACCCGCAAATCGAGCGAAAACTCATTGAAATCATGAGGGTGATTCACGAAAGTGATAAGCCTATAGGGGCCCGGGCAATAGCCGATGAACTTAATAATAGGGGCTATGATATAGGAGAAAGGGCTGTCCGCTATCATCTCAGGATTCTGGATGAAAGGGGGTTCACACAAAAACACGGCTATGCAGGGCGCACCCTTACAGAACTGGGCGAGAGCGAAATGAATGATGCTCTCATAGGAGACCGCTTTGGTTTTGTAATATCGAGAATAGAGGAGATGGCGTATAGAACAACTTATAGCCCTGAGACCAATGAAGGCTTTGTAACCGTAAACGTCTCTTATTTTGATAAAGATGACCTGGAAACTGTTATTGACGTAATCTCATATACCGCACATGCCGGCTACATGATAAGCCCTATGGTAAGGATTTTTGAGGAGAGTGAAGGCTTAATTTACCTGCCCCCTGGCAAAGTGGGAATAGCAACGATTTGCAGCGTCACTTTTGACGGCCTTTTCTTAAAAGCCGGAATCCCGGTAGAGCCTGCGTTTGGCGGAATCCTCCAGATAGAAGATAGAAAGCCTGTACGCTTCCTGGATCTAATTTCCTACAGCGGGACTTCAATTGACCCTATACAGATTTTCATGAAACGCAAACCAACTACTGTCTTTGATGTAATTGAAAAAGGGGAAGGCCGGATTCTTGCAAACGTACGCCAGATAAATGCCTCAGCATACGATAAGGCAAAAGAAGTTATTGAGCAGGCAAAGAAAAAGGGCTTAGGGGGTTGTTTTCCTTTTGGGGAAGTTAATGAAACCTTATTTGGAGCTCCTATTGAAACAGGAAAGTTCGGAATTTCAATTGTGGGAGGAATTAATGGGATCTGTGCCCTTGAAGAAACAGGCATTAAGATCGAAACAGATCCTGTTTCTACTGTGATTGAATACAAAACGATGACAAAAATCTAAAACTGATAAGGCGAATAAATGTTCAGGCTCACTGTTCTTTATGATAGTAGGGCTGGCCAGGACTTCACAGGAAGCTGGGGATTTGCAGTTCTTATTGAGACAGAGAGCGAAACCCTCCTTTTTGATGCAGGCTGGGACGGGCCCCTGCTCCTTGAACATATGAAGATCTTAAATATTAATCCGGCCCGTATCAAAAAACTTGTTCTTTCTCACCATCACTGGGACCATATTGGAGCCCTTCCAGACCTGCTTCGAGCAATTCCGAACTAAGGTTTACGTTCCGAAATCGTTTTCGAAGAACCTGAAAGCAGAGATCGGAAAAAGGGCTACCCTTATTGAAGTTAAAGAAGCTGTGGAAATCTCGAAGGGAATTCGAAGTACCGGGGAACTTGGGGATAAAATAAAAGAACAGGCCCTTATCCTTGATACGGGAAACGGGTTTTATGTACTTACAGGCTGTGCCCATCCGGGGCTTGATGCGATTTTAGGCTCTGTTCCCATTTCCGGGAAAATAAAGGGAATTATTGGGGGGCTGCATGATACCGAAGATTTCGAAAGGCTGAAGGGACTGGAAATCGCAATAGTTGGGCACTGCACTGTTTATAAAGAGAGAATAAAAGAAATAGTTCCTGAATTCATAGAAACCGAAGTAGGCTTACATCTGGAATTGAAATAAGGGTAACACAAGGTAACAACTCTCTGTCGGATTAAAATCAGAAACTTTTTTCAGATCAGATTGATTTTGAGAATTAATTTTATCCATCAAATTAAAAGAAATTTATTAAATTCAGAGAGAATATATAATTAAAAATACAATTTCCTCTAAAAGAATACAAATTATGAAGGGATACAGGGATCAGCGAATTCCCCAAATTCTCTAATTCTGCTGTTTTTTCCCTTCAGATAGAATATTTTAAAAAATATAAATATAGATAGAGATTAAATGATTATTTCTCAAGCTGCGGAAAAAGGGGAACCGTGTTGTGAAAAAGTAAAAAGGAGAGAATGCCGATGTTGAAAATAGAGGATCTGACTGTTGAGGTTAATGGGAAGATTTTGCTCCATGACGTGAACCTCGAAGTCCAAAAAGGTTACACTAATGTGCTTTTCGGTCCGAATGGGGCCGGAAAAACCGCCCTTATGCGGACAATCATGGGTTTTGGCGAATATAAGGTTATAAAAGGAAAAATTCTTTTCAAAGGAAAAGATATCACTTATCTTCCGGTAGATGAGCGAGCCAGGCTTGGAATTGGGATTATGATGCAGCGTCCCCCGGATATGTTAGGAATTAAACTGAGAGACCTTGTAAAAGTGACATCAAAAGGAAAGATGGATGCTGAGGCTCTTGCCGGAAGCCTTGATATGAACCGCTTTTTAGACAGGGACGTAAATGTCGGTTTTTCAGGGGGAGAAATTAAGCGCTCAGAGCTATTGCAGCTTGAGGCCCAGGGCCCGGATTTCTATCTTCTGGACGAGCCCGAATCAGGGGTAGACCTTGTAAGTATAGAACAGGTGGGAATGACAATAAAACTCCTGCTTGAACAGGGGATCGAGTGTCCTGGGGAAGTCTGTAAGAAAGGAAAATCAGCCCTTATTATCACGCATACAGGGCAGATTCTTGATTATGTAACTGCAGACAGAGGCTATATTCTTTGCAATGGAACAGTTATGTGTTCGGGGAACCCCCTTAAAATGCTGGAAGAGATTAAGAGCAGAGGGTACGAGGAGTGTGTAAAATGCAGACTGATGAAGTAAGCCTGAAAAAAAGAGCTGAGAGCGCAGCCAGCAAAAAGGCGGCTTATGGAGAGGATTTTGAGCTGGAAAAGTACGAGGAAGCTTCCAAGGTCGGCGAGACCATTGAAGACCTTCAGACTCTTGACGAAGAAAGTAAGAAAACTCTGCTGCAGGTAGGAGTTGTGCCAAGTATGGAAGGCAGGTCAGGAAGCCTTCTTGTTCGGGATAACGTAGTCTCACACTCTTCATTGAAAGATAAAGATGTAGAATTAATGTCTACGCATAACGCCCTCGAAAAATATGACTGGCTTAAAGATTATTCCTGGAAACTTGTAGCTGTAGATGCTGATAAGTATACTGCAAAAACTTACCTTGAAAATTCTGATGGCTACTTTATCCGTGTGCCCGCTGGCAAAAAATCCAGTATGCCAGTCCAGACATGCCTTATGCTCGACACTAAAAAAGCAGCTCAGACCGTACATAATATTATAATTGTTGAAGAGGGGGCTACCCTTGACATTATTACAGGCTGTACTTCCAGAAGAGGAGTACATGAAGGCCTGCATCTGGGAATTACTGAGATGTACGTGAAAAAAGGGGCTACTCTTAACTTTACAATGATTCATAACTGGGCCGAACAGGTAGGGGTTCGCCCGAGAACTGTAGTTAGTGTGGAAGAAGAAGGCACATACGTAAGTAATTATATTTGCTTAAAACCTGTCCGTTCAGTACAGGCTTACCCCACTGTCAGACTTGAAGGGAAAGGGGCCGTAACCAGGCTTAACAGTGTAGCAATAGCCCACCCGGGTTCCGAACTCGACCTCGGAAGCAGGGCAATTTTCAGCGCCCCCGGCACAAAAGCCGAGCTGGTCTCAAGGACAATTACAATCGGCGGCAAAATGATCGCAAGAGGGGAAATGATAGCCAACGAAAAGGGGGCAAAAGGGCATCTGGAATGCAAAGGGCTTGTGCTTGGAAAAGGCAGCCAGCTTGCAATCCCAATCCTTGAAGCAAATGTTGACGATGTTGAGCTTACGCACGAAGCAGCAGTAGGGAAGATTGCCAAAGACCAGGTTGAATATCTTATGGCAAGAGGGCTTACTGAAGATGAAGCAGTAGG
>CAZFNE010000165.1:0-7262 GCA_964520335.1 uncultured Methanosarcinales archaeon
CATCGTAAACTTCGCCCTCTTCGACAGGGACTGAGCGACTTTCTTCTCTAAACATTAAAGACCATTCCTAATTAGTTAAGTTAAAATTCGATTTTGTTATAGCTCTCCTCTCTGCATTTACTCGACAACGCTTGCAAATGCGAATTTTGGAAGTACTCTTTCGACTTTAATCCGGACTTCATCGCCAACTTTAGTACCCGGGACAAAGACAACAAAACCCTCAATACGAGCGATGCCGTCTCCTTGACGAGCAATATCCTGAATTGTTACATCGTAAGTTTCGCCCTCTATTACGGGCACAGAAGTACGTTCGTCTTTAAACATTACATTCATTCCTTTAATTTCTATTAATCAGCTTAAGAAAGCTCTATCGACACAAAAGAGTAAAAACAGTACTTGACAGACTAAACTTGAAAGTTCAAATTCAGGAAGTACGCATTCTACTTGATCTGTTTGATTAATTGATCCCCAACAGAGCTTTGGATAAGTCAATTAATGGTCATACTCATATCCGCTTGTATATAACGTTTTGCTTTAATGTTTCTAAAAAAAGAAAAATAATGAAGTTTAGAAAAGATTTGATGTCTAGTTTCCACACTTCTGATTTTCAATTTCAAAATTGAACAAATACATCAATTCATATAAAAAATAAAATTAACCAGAATAAATATTGTGTCCCTACTTAAAATACATAGGACACATAAAGAATTTTATATAACCGAACGAATTAGAATTATTAAGATATAAATCTGAATTTAGAAGTGCATTGAGTAGGTAGACTCATGCCGAAACCTATAAATATATAAAACTCCATTGTGAGAGTCGCTCATTTACTGAGAATGAAAAATGCATGGGCTCGTAGCTTAGTCAGGCAGAGCGATGGACTCTTAATCCATAGGCCGGGGGTTCAAATCCCTTCGAGCCCGCTACAACTACTCTATTTTTAAAGATTTTAACCTTAGGTTGTTTTATTAAATTCCTTAAAATAAAATTTCTTTAGATATTTTTCTCCTGCAAATATTCGGGATATTTACAATAAAACTTCAAAATTAAATTTTTATTGGATGTACCAGGATTTCACCATTAAGTTTTTTATTGAAAAGTTACTTAAGGGCTTGATTCTAAACTCTGTTCTTTTAAGAAACATTAGATGTTCCGGAAAAAAGATTATAAAGATAGAGAGTTTGTAAAGATAGAAATTTGATAAGAACATTTAATTAAATAAGACAAATTCTTAATTTTAATGCAAAAAGTATAATTGCTTAAAGCTCTAATGTTAAATCTCAAGCAATACAAACGGGTTCAGGTGCAATATTAATGCCAAAGGTTAGTGTGGAAATACCTCAGGAACTTCTGGATGATCTTAACAGGCATGTAGGAGATAATAAGAAATTTGTTAGTCAGTCCGATGCAATTCGAACTGCAATTCGTAAGATGCTTGACCTGATGGATGATATTGACAGAAGACATGGCAGGCTTAATGAGTATACAAACAATAAATAGTTAGAAAATTAAGGAAATTATAAAGAAAGTCCCACCCCTTTATTTCTATTGTATTTTGACATCAGTTGACTATTTTTTAAGAATTAGAGGTTAAGGCTTGATTTCCACTCAAGAGAAAAATGAAATCAGATCGATTTGAAAACCAGGCCCGGGCTTTAACGTCTTTTAAAATAAATACCAGTATAAAACAAGTTTAAAATTAGAGAGATTATTTTTAGAGTAGTTCCACAGGATATTTTAAACAGTTATATAAGTTTAGGATAGTAATAAGAGTAAATAAAGAGTAAATAAATTCGTCGATCGGGGAATTTCAAATATTTACTGATAAATATTTTATCGTATATACCTTTGTTCTCGTCACTTATTATTTTCTTATTATTAATCCTCTTACGTCTATCCTTTTATTTATCTATTGATTTTGCTTCTTATTATTTCTCCTTTACAAAAATCAGTAAAAAATACATTTTTTATTGATAGCTCAGGTGGAAGATTCTTTGAAATCCTTAATTCCCTGTGCTACATTAGAGAGCAAAATAAAAGCTATCTGCTGGGAGGGCCAGGAACCCAATCCACAATCAGGGCCCACATACTTTATTAAATGCCCAAAACGCCTGTAAGCAAGCTTAAGCCTTTTTGTTATAAGAGCAGGAGTCTCAAGTTGAGTAACAATTTCGGGAAGATACTGCTTCTCTTTCCACACATTCGTACAATACTTCTCATTGAGAATCCCTGCAAGGCCAAAGATATCGGTTCTTGCAATTCCCAATCTCAGGAAAGAATCCGTATCTTCAAGGACTTTTTTGTCAATTAATTCGAGATAGGAAGGTGTACCTGCAGATTCGACTCCTATTACATTAATTGTTGGAGTCTGACAGGCGACATTATAATAGAGAGCAGAGTGAAGGTGAATCTCTACATCAGCTCCCCACTTGCTTGCTGCTTTAGAAGCATCAGTAAGGGCAGAGATAATATCATTTTCGTCAAAAGCAAGCTCAGGATTCAAGCCTATACTGGGTTCGTCAATGGAAACGGTTGCAATTTTAAAGTTCTTTGCATTTCTCATTGAATTTTTAACAAATTTATTAACACTCTTTGCAAAGAGCGAATAAATATCCGTATAACGTGTACCTCCAAACTCTTTGAGATAAAGTTCAGTTGGGCCGGTTACGCAGATCCTGACTTTTAAAGTCTCTCCGAATTGCTCTTTATAGGCTTTTGCAACCCTTTCGATGGCCTCAAGCTCCTCAATTCTTGCACATTCCAGTTTTACCTCAAAGGGGTTATCACAGCAATTGGAATCTCGAATAACTTTAAGGAACTGCTCATTCATATCCTGATACTGGGGATAAGTAGGGACTTCCACACCTGCATCTATTTTCTGCTGGAAAGCATCATTTATTACCGTAAAAAGTTTCTCGTCGTCTGCTCTTGTTTTAAAGGCGTTTTTAATCCATTCTTTGCTGACTCCGTCTGGAAGAGGGTAACTTCCAATATCGTCAAAGATGATTTCTTCCATGTTCTCTTAGTATACCTGGAAGAATTTAGCATTATTGGGGAGATAGAAAAAATCTAAAGAATAAAAGAAGTAAATACTTATAAAAAGTAAATACTTACAAAAAGTAATAAAGCATAAAGAAATATTCCAATTTGATGAATACGGACAAAAAAAATGTATTAATAGACTTGAATCTGGATTTTTTTCATCTGTATTCATAAATTGATCTTGGCTTTGATGTAAAGAGTTACTCTCTATTGATTCTGTTTAAGCCTCTTTATCCCTCATTTCTGCATTAAAGTCATTAATGCCTTTTGCAGTATTTTCCAGTAATTTAAACGCAAGTTCCTGGTCAGGCCAGAAAGCGAGACCACAGTCAGGACTTGCATATTTTATTCGGTCTCCGAGGACGGAATAGGCGGTTTCAAGCCTCTTTTTGATAACCTCAGGAGTTTCAAGTTCGGTTACAATTTTTTGCATATACTCCTTTTCTTTCCAGGCGTTAACGTCATACCTGTCATTGATGAGACCTATCAGACTGGAAATATCCGTTCTTGATACTCCAACCCTGATAAAAGCATCATGTGCTTCAAGGACATTTCTATCCAGCAGGTCTATATTAGAAGGAGTTGCCGCATATTCAAACCCTATAATATTAATTGGAGTTTCACAAACAAGCCTGTATTTTAAAGGGGAATGAAGATGGATTTCCACATCTGCACCCTGCTGCCTGGCATATGTAGAAACTAATGTGAGAGCAGAAATTATATGTGAATCCGAAAGCTGGATCCTATCGTTAATTCCAAGGCTGGGCTCATCCAGGGCAATCACTTTAATTTCAAAATTTTTAGCTGCCTTAAAAGCCTGTTTTATAAAATTCTCGAGATCAAGAGCAAGAATATGGTATGCATCTGCATAGGCTGTCTCTCCGAAAGCCTGAAGGTAAAGATCTGTAGGGCCTGCAACACATACCCTAACTCCCAGGGTGTTTCCTGTCTCGTTTTTATATCTTTTTGCTATCTCATCAACTATTTCGAGTTCCAGAATCTTTGCATTTTCTTCTTTTAATACAAAAGGCTCGTAGCAATTCTTCTCGTCCTTGATAATATCAAGAAACTGCCCTATCATATCCCTGTACTGAGGATAAGTGGGAACGTGTATTCCCACATCAATTTTTCTCTTGAAAGATTCTCTTATCATGGAAAAAAGCTTTTCATCCTCATTTCTCATTTCAGCCGCAGTCTTAACCCATTCCTTTGTAAAACCTTCGGGAGTGGGAAGGCTTCCTCCATCAATGAAAATAATGTCCTGCATATTTATCTCTAAGACAACCGAATTATTATAAGTATTGGAATTAATCTAATATCAGCAAAAAATACTAAGCAAAAAATAGATACAAATCCAGCTTTTTCAAAGAATTTTTTTCTGTATAAAGTGGGGGAAAAAAGAATACAGAAAAAAATTAATAGAGTCGTAGATATATCAGTAATAATAATTCACGACTACTCTTTCACTGTGTAATCCCTTTGAATAATTATCGGGATTACAGTTTATAAAATCTTAAACTCAAAACATTGTTTCTCATCCATAAATAAAATAAAAAAACTGTAATCATCTGATGAAAGTCAAACTCTGGGGATACAAACGGTGAAAAATGAAGTAAAATTATCCAATAAATATTATCCGTGGGATGAAGTAAAACTCGAAGGAGCCACATACCATATAAAGGGAAACGTGTTTCTTGAAAATAAGCTCTTAAGTCCACGGGAATTAGCCGAGTTAATGTATCCGCTAGTTTGTAATGAAGGTCCAAATCAGGAGAAAAAAATAGAGTATTTTTTAAAAGAATTGAATGGGGAATTTTCAGTCGTTGTCGAGACAAAAGATAAAATATTTTGTGCCCTCGATAAACTAAGAAGTATTCCTTTATTTTATACAATAACAAATAACGGCTTCATTCTTTCAGATGATGCTTATTATTTGAAAAGCAAACTTAACCAGAACTTGAACGAAAAAAATGCAGCCGAATTTATGGTTGCAGGCTATGTAACAGGAAATGAAACTCTTTTTGACGGAATTAAACAGACAAGAAGCGGAGAATTTTTGATTTATCAAAAGAAAGAAAACAAGCTTAAATCTTTCTTTTACTTCAGGTTTTTACATGGTGACTACTATAATTTGCCTGAGGAGGAGCTTTATAAAATTCTGGATCAGGCATTTGCAAATACGTTCTTAAGGCTCATTGAAAGTACAGTAAAAAAGGGGAAAAAATTGGTCGTGCCCCTAAGTGGAGGTCTGGATTCAAGAATTATTGTTGCAATGTTGAAGCGGTTGGGAATAGAAGATGTTATTTGCGTCACCTACGGGAGAAAAGGCAACCGTGAATCATTGATTAGTAAAAGGGTAGCAAAGGCCCTCGGGTATAATTGGCTTTTTATAGAACAAACTGCCCAAAAATGGCACAAATGCTATCGTTCTGAAGAAGCTAATTCCTATCATAAATTCGCAGGAAATCTCTCTTCTCTACCTCATATGCAGGATTTTCTTGCAGTGCAGGAGTTGAAAAATAAAGGAAAAATTCCAGAAAATTCTGTCTTTATTCCTGGACATACAGGAGATATGCTCTCAGGAAGCCATATCCCAGAATACTATCTTGATAATTCAAAAATTTATAATAATGAGACATTTTTAACAGATACTTTAAAAATGCATTATAATCTCTGGAAATGGAATTCTATATATGGGCTTGAGCCGATCTTCAGAGCCAAAGTAAACAAATCAGCATCTGACCTTGAAATTAAAGATAATCAAACATGTGCAAATGCTATAGAGTTCTTCGATTTCAATGAGAGACAGGCTAAGTTTATAGTTAATGCAGTTAGAGTCTACGAATTTTTCGGGTATGAATGGAGAATCCCATTCTGGGATGGAGAATTAATTAACTTCTTTTTAAAAATTCCGGCAGAACAGAGAATTAATCAGGAGCTTTATATAAAATATGTCAGAAATCACTTATTTTCAGGAGAATTAAAAATACTCAAAGAGATTGATTGTACCACTGACATACTTGACCTTACCCCTCTGGAAAAGCGTTCATTATACGAAAAATTGCTTCATTACAGGACATTTATCCACAGTTATTATGACGAATCTATCAATAACCCTAACTGGGGAAGGTACTTTAAATATCCTTTAATTTCAAAATTTTTGACGAAATATTCAACTTATAATAACAAAACCTTTGAAGAGTATCCTCTATTAACTGCAATTATAGAATCTAGAAATAAAAACAAAGATCGTATCTCAATCAATGGAATTAGTACTCTTGAATACATTGCAAGTATAAAGGAAGGGAACTCTTCACCCAGTGCAGGAATCTGTTTTGAAACAAATTATCCTCTAACAAAAAGAGTCCTTCAGTTAGTTAATATGAAGTCAGGCAAGACCTGAAAGAACCAACTTACCTGATATAGGGAATTATTCCAATAAGCCGACTTTAAAACCTCCAAAAGGAAAAAATATAAAACAACTTAACAAAGCCAGAGCCATTCAGGCAGTCAGGACTTATTTTTATAATCACGCAGGACTTCATTATTTGCTTCAAAAGCCTTTTCTTCGATATACCCTTCCTTTGCAGCCCATTTAAAGAACTTACTGAGAACTGTAGCTGCTGTACCCACAAGTTTTTTGCCTGCTCCAACCTCAATCACATAATCATCAAGAAATTCCTTAATCCCCGATGGAGTAAGATATTCAGGGCTGAAAATATCACAATAATTCATATTATCGTGTTCATGCCTGTTTGTGTAGAGATCTCTATCCTCATCAGACAAGTTGTCCTCAGCACTGAATTCCAGGAATTCCTCATAAAGGAGCATTACGTCTTCAAAGTCCAGAAAAACGTCAGGTTCCAGACTTCCCTCCTGTTCGTCCAAAAATTTCCGAAATATTTCGTTTATAGTGATCATACCCATCTCACAGCAGTATATATAATATATTTTCATTTTTTGTAAAATAACACCATTTTTGCTGCAAAAGATTTTATATTTTTCTCAAGCACTCTGGACTTAAATTTCGTAATATTCCCCTGTAAGACGAGAACCTAAATTAGAATAGAAAGTGTTTTAGGAGAACCCACTTAAGAGCACTAACTTAATTTAAAAAAAGATATGGAATAAAGATTTAAATAAAAGCTAAAATATAAAAATATAATTCACTTTCCTTTTTACGCTTATTATTTTTTACTGCCTTTACTTTTTTCTTT